>CALVRK010000013.1 GCA_944358565.1 uncultured Bacilli bacterium | reverse complement strand
AGCCATAACAACAAATCAAGATAAAATAGTATCTCACACTTGGAGTATAGGAGGAGTAACTGGTGATAATAATGATTTAGTTGGACAAATAGCATCAGAAAATGGAACGCAGTCACAAAGTGCGAGTGTTGGAATGATAACAGCATCAGAATATTTGAGAGCAAATACGAATATAGAACAATGCGAAACAATTAGTTTAAATAATACAAACAACACAACTTGTAAAGAAACAAATTGGATGTACTCTATAGTATCTTCTGCTAGTTCTTTATGGACAATTTCGCCTAAGGCCAGTCACAGCACCCATGTCTTCTATGTGAGCGGCAACAACTACGATGTTGGCTACGTGTCCTTCCAGGGTGCGTACAATTGGAACGGCTTTTCCCCAGCTGTCTATCTAAACTCTGATATCACCTTAACAGGAGATGGAAGCCAAGGTAATCCATATGTCATAAATTAGAGCAAAAAAACAATGGCTATGCCTTTGCAAACGTCCGCGAAGCGGACGTTTTTATATATGGAAATTTATTTGTATTTGAGGTTAACAATAAGTAAATAAGATTAAATTATGAAAAATTTTGTTTTTAGAGTATAATTATCTTAGGAGGATTAGGTATGTCTGATGTAGATAAAATAATAAAAGAAAATGATTATGTTATAAGTAATAGTGAATATGATAATGAGAAAGTTATTGTTTTAAAAGAAAGTGCGGAGTTTTTAAAATGGTTTTTGAATGATAAGAATTTATATGATAAAAAAATTGGATTTATTTTAGATGATAATGGCGATGTAAAAAAAATGGAGGTACTTTATTCTTTTTTAAAGTATTATTTATCAGTTAAAGATAAATTTGTTTTAAAGATGGAAGATTATAATGATTTATTTGTTAAAGGTTATAGCAATAGATTTTTAGAGGAAGCTTTAGAACAATTTACTTCTAGTAATAAAGGTGGTAAATTTTTAAGGGCTTGTTTAATTGCTTTAGGTTATCAAAGTTTTGGTAATGATGATGATAAGTATTTACCTTTAGGACTTGCTTTAGAATTATTTCAAACATCAATTTTAATTCATGATGATATTATTGATAAAGCTGATAAAAGAAGAGGTTTAGATACGATTCCGATTAAGTATCAAAAGATATATGGAGATCAGATTAAAGATGGAAATAATTTTGATGAAAAAAGAAAAGATATTGGTAATTCAATGGCTTTATGTTTAGGTGATTTAGGTTTTTATTTAGCTTTACAAATTATAGTGAAGAATTACAGTAATAATGAAAATTTAGACAGAGTTTTAGAATATTATAATGATGTTGCTATTAAGACTTGTGAAGGAGAAATGGTGGATGTTATTTTACCATTTTATGAAGAATTTTATGGTGAAGAAAATGATTTAGAAAGTCATGTAATGGAGATATATAAACTTAAAACAGCATGGTATTCAGTGGTTGGACCATACTGTTTGGGGGCTATTTTAGGTGGATGTGATGAAGAAAAGGTTCATAAGTTAGAAGATGCTTTAATTAATTTAGGTTTGGCTTTTCAAATTAAAGATGATTTGCTTGGTATATATGGTGATGAGAAGCATATTGGCAAATCAGTGACATCGGATGTTAGTGAATATAAACAGACTATTTTGTATGCTTATGTGGTTAATACAGAATATAAAGATGAGTTACTCAAATATTATGGTAAAGATATAAGTGTGCAAGAGATGGATAAGGTAAAGGAGATATTTGATAAATCTGGCGCGAGAGAATATGCGAATAAAACTATGGATAAATTATTTGAAGATAGTTTTAAAGAAATATTAGATTTAGATTTCTTAAGTTTAGATAAGAAAAAATTATTATTAGGATTTGCGGAATTTTTGAAGGTTAGAAGTAAATGATAAAAAAAATAGTATTAAGTTTATTTGCTTTATTGTTAGTAGGCTGCGGGGTAGAGACTAAGGTTATTGATAAGGCAAATGGTGATTCGAAGACATATTTGTTTTTTAAAGATTTTGATCCTAATAATTATTATGTGGAGCTATGGGATAGAAATAATAATAAAAATGATGATACAAAGATAATAATGGCTAGAAGTGATGATAAATATTATTATGAAATTGATGGTTCTACGCAGATGATTGTGATTCAAAAAGATGGTTATATGTATACTTTAGATCCCCAGATGGAAAACTATAATAAGGTAGAAAGTATAGTAACCGATTATGCTTATGGAGTTTTACCTAATGATATGATGACACTTAGAGTAGCTGGCTATGAAACTGGTGAAGACAAAGTTTATGGAAAAAGATATATATATGAAAAGTATATAAATAATAATGATGAGACAACTTATTATTTTGATGGTGATGATTTAGTATATATCAGATATAAAAGTCCACAAAAAACAGTATTTTTTAAATATAATTTGACAAAAGACAAAGTTAATAGTACTCTATTTGAAATTCCTGATGATTATTTGGAAATTACTTATTAGGGTGATACTATGACTTTGGATGATATTAAAAAGTTTAAACTTAAGATTCAAAGTGAAAATATTCCTTTGAGCACAAAGTATGAATATTTAAATAGTCTTAGTGAATTATTAAAGACTTACAAATATTCTTTTTTTGCTTGTGAAAAAGAGTTTATAGTATTAGAAAATGCTTTTAAGAGTGAAGTAATGATTTTTAATCAAAGGGTAAATATTATTCACTGTTATTTAAAAGAAAACGGTAATTTTTTAAATTTAAATAAGAAATCTTTGATTTATAAATGGCTTTTAGATAATCTTGGGGTTTTAATGATGATGCATGATGATTTTAGAGCGTATGATATTGTTTCAAAGCTTAAATTAGAAAAGCATAAAGAATTACCAGTATTTGAAGTTAATGAAAAATATATTTTAAGATTAAAACAGTTATCTAATCATTTAAATAAATATGGTGATTTACCGGTTCAAACAGATAAAAAATTTAAGTTTGATGATGGGGTTTATATGGGCAGATTTATCGCACATAATAAACGAAAAACAATGGTTTTAAAAGAAGTAAATGAATATGCTTTTGAATTAGCTAGGTATTTTGAAAAGAAAAATTTAAGTTTTGAGGATAAATTAAAAGAAGTTTATGAATATTTGGTTAGTTATGGTAAGTTACCTTTTATTTCTGATAATGAAGTTAAATTTAGTAATGGTGAGGTTATGAGCACCTGGTTTAGTCATAACCGAAAGAAAATTAGTTTGATGGATAATTATATGGCTAAGGAAATTACTAGGCATTTAAATGGACGCAGATTAAAGTTTATAGATAAGTTAGATGAACTTTATAATTATTATATTTTGAATGGATTTATTCCTAATTCCTATAGTAGAGAGGTGTTTAGCGATGGCTCTTTAATGGGAGGTTTTGTCAAAGAAAACAAAGATAAACTAATTAAGGCTAGTGAGCTAGATGATAGGGCAGAAGCGATTTTAAATTTTTTAAGTAGTAAGAAATTAAATGATGAAGAGAAGATTAAAGAAGCTTATTTATATTTGGCACGTAATGGTGAGTTACCAAGTAAAAGTAATAAAAAGGTTTGCTTTTCTGATGGTAGTTATATGGGCTACTGGCTTAGAGAGCATTATAGCTATTTACAAGGTAATGATGATGAATATTCAAAAAAGATTATTAAATATTTTAAGTTTTTAGAAAGTAAAGTGTTAAATAACGATGACAAACTTAATGAAGTATATAATTATTTATTAAAGCATGGTTGTTTACCACCTAGAAGAGAGCTTATTTACTTTAGTAATGGGGAAGTGATGAATTATTGGCTTAATCATAATTTGGCTAGATTAAGATTATCTGATGATAATAGGGCTAAGGCTATTATTAATTATTTAGATAGTCAAAAGGGAATTAGTTTTGAGGAAAAGGTGGCCGAGTTATATACTAAAATTTTAGATGAAGAGTTTGAATTAACAAATGATTCTTTATTTAGTGATGGGGTTCATATTAAAAGCTGGCTTAGTGATAATAAAAAAAGGCTTGAAATACTTAAAGAAGAAAGTGATATAGTTTTATTAGTGTGGAAGAAATGTTTTAAATTAAGTTTTGAAGAAAAGGTAACCGAAGCTTATGAATATTTAGATTTATATAACAAAATTCCTTTTCAAAGTGATAAAGAGGCTTTATTTAGTGATGGAACTTTTATTGGTATGTGGATTTCTAATAATAAAAGAAGAATTTATTCGGATGATTCTTTGATTATGCTCAAAGAGAAAATGGAAAAGATAAATATGCACTTTTTTGAGCGGATACAAATGGTCAAAAAATAGCGAATTATTATTCGGTTAGATAATTTACAAAAATTATTTTTCATGATAAGATTTAATTGGAGGAAAGATATGAGAAAAACATTTAAATTTTTAATATTTTTAGTAGTATCATTTATGATGGTAGGCAGCGTTCAAGCAAAAACAATTAATGGCTTTTATGGTAAAATTGATAATAATGTTAAAATGAATGATCAAGTAAATGGGTCCGCATTTATTGCCGGCTCTAAAACGGAAATGACTGGTCAAGCTGATGGCGCTAGTTTAATGGCTGGTGATACAGTTAATTTTAAAGGAACTAGTGAGTTTATAGGTTTAGCTGGTAATACAGTTGATGTTAATGGTGCTGTTTATAAAGATTCATTTATTGCCGGTAATATAATTAAAATTGAGGCAGATGCAGATTTACAAAGAGATGTATTTATTGCTGGAGCTGAGGTTGAAATTAGTGGTAATATTGGAAGAGATGTTACAATATATGCTACAAAAGTTACATTTAAAGGAGCCGTTATTCAAGGAAATGTGAATATATATGCATCTAATATTAGTGCGGATGAAAAGACAAAATTAAATGGTAATTTATCTTATCCAGAAGATGCAGACGTTAATATTGATGAAGATATAGTTAGTGGTAAGATTACAAAAACTGAAGTTGCCGAAGATAGTAGTAATGGATTTGTTACAGTTGTTATGAGTAAATTTTGGTCATTTATGGCCCTTATGTTAGTGTTTGCTGTTTTAAGTTTAGTGGCTTCTAAGTTATTTACAAGAATTGAAAAAGAATATGATAAATTTGATTTTAATAAAGGATTAGAAGTTTTTACTAAAGGATTAGTATTTATGATTTTAGTTCCAGTTATTATATTTGTTTTATTCTTAATGTCGATTGGAATTCCACTTGCTTTGATTTTTCTTGCTTTATATTTTATAGTCATGTATTTATCAACGATGTTTACGGGTTATTTGATCGGTTATAAATTGTGGCAAAAATTCTTTAATAAAGATATTAATATGCTAGTGGTTGGTATATTTGGACTTGCAATATTATTTGTTTTAAATTTAATTCCTGGCATTAGTATTATTGTTTCTATTTTAACAGTATTTATTGGCACGGGAATTATATATGATGTTATTTTAAAAAAATTAGGTTCTAGTGATTAGAATCTTTTTTGATATATTAAGAATTTGCTTTGCAAAACAAAAAAACAAACAAATGTTTAAAAACTATTTACAAATGTAATTATTCACAGTATATTTAATACATCAAAGATAGAAGGTGATGGCATGAAAATATTAAAAGGTTATGTATTTAGACTTTATCCAAATAAAATCAAGAAGAGTTAATTAAACCAACAATTATACCAAGAAGTATAATAGGAATAGATTTAGGAATTAAAGATTTAAGTATAAGAAAGTGGGAATGCCCTATATGTCATACTAATCATGACCGTGATTATAATGCATCAGTTAATATAATGTTTAAAGGTTTAGAAAAATACATGTTATATTTAAAGCAACATATCTAATCATAAATTTTGACATAAGTAAAATAGAAATTAGGGTAGCGATTATCCGATACTCTATATGGAGGAGTCTAAGATTCCTATGAAGTAGAAAGAGCTTACCGTGAGGTAAGCCAATGTCAAAATTTATTTTGGTATTTTGTTCAGCTTTTTAGGTGTAGACTCATATAATATGATGGGGTGAGATTATGTATACAATATATCAGGTTCAAAATGGTGATACTTTAGCTAGTGTGGCAAGTAATTTTGGCACTTCAGTAAATAATTTATCTAGTTTAAATGGTATTATGGTCGGTAGTTTATTAAATCCAGGTGATTATATTGTGGTGCCAAAAGTTCAAAATGAAAATCCTTATTTTAGAGAATATGTGGTAAAGAAGGGCGATAGTATTTATGAAATCGCTAGAGCAAATAACATTAGTCCGAGCCAGCTTTTAAGATTAAACGGACTTAATGATACGGATATAATTTATCCTGATCAGAAGATTATGCTTCCAAGAAGTGGGGTTAAATTTTATATAACTGAAAATGATGATACTTTAAATGGTGTTACAAAAGGATTAGGTGTGAGCGCTAATGATTTAGCAAGACAAAATGAAACAATTTATTTAATGAATGATCAATTGTTAGTGTATAAAAAATAAAGTTTTGATGCTTTGTTTTTTATTTGGCTTTTTTTTTAAGCTTTTTTGTTATATAATTATTATGGTGGTAGAATGAGAAAAATACTAATTTTGATTACAGCTTTATTCATGCTTACCGGATGCGGCAACAAGTCATACGAAGAAATTAGTTATGATGAACTTGATAAAATGCTTGAGGAAAAGCAAAATTTTATTTTATTTATTGGGTCTGATACATGTAGTGCTTGTAATATGTATAAGGAAACTTTAAATGATGTGATTAAGGAATATGGAACTGATGTAAAATATATTGACTTAGCTAATCTTTCTGAAGCTGAAGAGTCTTCACTTATTAGTAAGTTTCCAATAACGGGAACGCCAACAACAGTTTTTATTACTAATGGTGAGGAAGAAGATACACACAATAGAATTGTTGGAAGTGCGAAAAAAAGTAAAATTATTGAAGAGTTTAAAGAAAATGGATATATAAAGGATTGATAAAATGAATGAAAATAATGTACAAAATAATTTAAATATGAATAATGGCGTTTCAAATGGACAAGTGAACACATCTATTTCTAGTGCTTTAAACCCAAGTGTTCAAGCAGTTGATGTAATGCCGTTAAATCCCGAAGAATTTCCAATTATCACAAATTATTGTGAAAACTTAACGACTAAAAAATATGTGACAAATCCAGCTATTGCTCGTGAGGAAGAAATAAAGAAGACAATGCTAGTTTTACTTACACCTGATAAGTCAGCTTTACTTATTGGTAAACCAGGTATTGGTAAAACAGCAATAGTTGAAGGGATTGCTTATAAAATTCAAAGAGGAGATGTTCCTAATGCTTTAAAGGGCTATAATATTTTAAAAATCAACTCTTCTTCAATGCTTGGGACAATGACTGTGAATGGTAAACCAGAATCAGTTATTAATTTAATTGTGTCAGAGTTAAAAAGAGCGCCTAAGACGATTTTATTTATTGACGAGGTACATACATTAATAGGTGGAGCTAAAGATGGGCCAATGGATTTGGCTAATATTTTAAAACCAGCTTTGGACCGTGGAGATATTAAAGCAATTGGCGCGACGACAACGATTGAATATGAAACATATATTGTTCGAGATAGAGCTTTTTTAAGACGTTTTGATCGAATTGATGTTTTGGAACCAGATAGAGAGGCAACTATTCAAATTTTACTTGGAACAATTCCAAAGATAGAGTATAAAACAGGAATTAAGATGATAAACAATTCATTTATTACAAGATTATTGATGGAATCTATTGTCGATGCAACTAGTGAATATAAGAGAGTTTATGGACTTTCGGCAATGTATCCAGATGTTTCTCTTTCTGTTTTATCCGGGGCGTTTTCAAATGCTTTATTTGAAAATAAGCAGGAAGTTGGTATTATGGATGTATATGTAGCAATCCGTGATAGTAAAAGAATTTATCCTGATAGTAGGGTTAAAGAGTGTGCGGCTTTTAGAGAAAAATTTGCGAGAATTTGTGAAGAACATGGTATTGTTTTACCAGATGTGAAGCTTGAAGATATCGATACTGGAAACGATCTTTAAATTTAACAGACTATCATATAATTAGATGAGGAGGGTGTGTATGAAGAAAGAAGTACCGATGAAAAATTATTTTATTTTAGCGCTTATATTTCTTATCACTGTAATCGGCGTATTTTATGCGCGAGAATGGTATAATACGTCGAAAGAGTATTATGCTCAAAATTCAGTTATGACTAAACTTGTTAGAGAAATTAAAAGTGAAGAAATTGCTAATTATACTTTGGAAAATCAAAAGTTTGTACTTTATGTTGCTTCGGGTAAGAATTTTGAACTTAAAGATTTCGAAGATGAATTTAAAAATTTAATTAAAAATATGGATTTGATTGATTCAGTACTTTATATGAATTTAGATGGAGTAGATCCTAATAGTTTTTATAATTTACTTAAAAATGATTTTTCGGCGACGACGAGAATTAAAGATCAAATTACAAATGATTCTTCGGCTAGTTTATATGTTTTTACTGATGGAAAAATAACGAATATTTTGAATAATGTTAATGACTATTCGATGAAAAGATTAGAATCTATTATAACAAGGTGGGAGATTAAATAATGATTAATGTAGTACTTTATGAACCAGAAATTCCGCAAAATACAGGAAATATTATGCGAACTTGTGTGGCAACTAATACAAAATTACATTTGATTAAACCACTAGGTTTTAGTTTGGATGATAAAGTTGTTAAAAGAAGTGGTGCGAATTATATTGTTGATTGTGATTATACGTTATATGAAAATTGGGATGATTTTTTAAGTAAAAATAAAGGGACATTTTATTTTTTAACTCGTTATGGTCATAAACCACATTCTTCTTTTGATTATAGTAAAGATGAAAATATATATTTTGTTTTTGGAAAAGAAAGTACAGGTATTCCTAAAGAAATTTTAAAAGATCATTTGGATACATGTTTAAGAATGCCAATGACTGATAAGGTTAGAGCTTTAAATGTTTCTAATACGGTAGCTATTATGGTATATGAAGCTTTAAGACAGCGAAATTACGAAGGTTTACTTTTTGATGAACCTTTTAAAGGTGTGGATTATTTAGAAAGATAAGCTTGAAATGTATTAAAAAAAATGATATTATGAGTGTAGAATAGGGAGGAGCGAAGATTATGGAAATATTTTCAAATTGGATATTTTGGGTTATATTAGCTTCAATTGTTTTTGTTTTAGCATTAATAGGATATTTAACCGAGAGTATGAAAAAGTCAAATAAAGATGATAAAAAAGATACTGAGGCAAAGGATGATAATCAAGTAAATACTGAGGCAACACCTGCTCAAGAGGAGCCAGTAGTTACTGAAACTTTAGCTGATGATTGGATGACGATGCCAGAGGTTAATAAACCACTTGAAGAAGTAAAGGTTGATTCTATAGACGATACGCCTAATGAAAGTACTTTAACTGCTGATGTTAACAAGGAAGAGAATACAGATATGTTTACTAATTCAAATGTTAATGAAACAGTAATGCCAGTAGAAAATAATATAGCTAATAACGTAGAGACGGAATCTTCAGTAAATCAAACTGAAACTACCGAAATTCCTATGACAAAAGCTGAAGAGACTTTGGTTACACCGGAAACTACTGTTAGTTCAGATGTTACATCTAGTGAACCAGTTCAACTTACGCAAACAGAAACTGCAAACACATCTGAATCTGATGAAAAAAATACAGATATTTGGAATTTATAAAAAGGTGAGTTTCATCTTTTTTTATGCGCCTTTTTGTAATTTTTGATGGTTTTTCCAAAAAATAAAGGGTTTTATCATGCTCTTAAGTATGATATAATTAATTAAGTTAGATGGAGGTTATTTCATGACGATAGAAAGTTTAATTGAACTAGCTAGAAAAATTTTAGATATTTTATTAGTTTGGGCATTATTTTATTTTATTTTAAAAAGCCTTAGAAAAAATGTGAAAATGATAATGCTTTTTAAAGGAATTTTGATTATTGTTATTACAAAAATATTAGCAGATGTACTAGATTTGGTAACGATTGATTATTTAATCGATTATGTTATTGAATGGGCTCCACTTGCTTTGATTATTATTTTTCAGCCTGAGATTCGTGATGCTTTGGAGCAACTTGGTAGAGCTCAATTACTTGGAAGACATAAAACGCTTTCTTTAAGTGAACTTGAAAAATCAATTGGAGAAATTACAAGCGCGGTTGATTATATGCGTAAGATGCGCATTGGAGCATTAATAGTAATTGAAAGAGAAAATAGTTTGGCAAGTTATGTAGAGAAAGCACAAAAAATATATGCAGATATTTCAGGACCACTTTTATCTTCTATTTTCTTTACTAATAATCCACTTCATGATGGTGGGGTTATTATTAGAGGAGATAAAATAATTTGTGCTGGTGCAGTTTTCCCGACTAGTGATAGTATGGCTATTAGTAAAAGACTTGGTACTCGTCATAGAGCGGCTTTAGGAATCGCTGAACAGACTGACTGTATAGCGCTTATAGTATCAGAAGAAACTAGTAGAATTTCTATCGCAATGAATGGTGAACTTATTTATAATCTTTCTTTAGATGAAGTTAGAATTCGTTTACTAGAAGCTTTAGCTCCATCACAAAAGATATTAGATGGAGCGAAAGAAGGTGGAAGACATGAATAAGAAACCGGGAATTTTTAAGAGAATAGCTCGTTTTATCGATAAAAAAATAATTGTTCCAGTTACAAAAACAATTATGAAAATTACTAAAAAATTTGGTGGTTCTAATAGATCACTTGAAACATGGCTTTCTAGAAGTAATACATTACTTTTTGTATCTTTATTTTTAGCGCTTACGATATTTATTTTATTTGATCAAAAGAAAATGCTTTTTAATGATACAAGTGCGGAGGTATTAAAAGATCAAACGGTTGAAGCAGTTTATAATGAAGAAGCTTATGTGGTTGAAGGTTTGCCAGATAAAGTTGATATTACTTTAATGGGTAGTAGAAGTGATCTATTTATTGCAAAGCAGTCTACGGCTTCTAAAGTGACAGTTGATTTAAGCGGGTTAAAACCAGGAACCCATAAGGTGGATATTGAATATATGAGACCAAATGATTCTGTTGAATATAGTGTTAATCCATCAGTTGCGACAGTTAATATTTATCCTAAAGTTTCAGAGTCTAAAACTTTAACCACTGATTTACTTAATCAAGATAATTTAGATCCTAAACTTATTGTCGATAATGTTAAACCAGAAGTAGATAATGTGGTTATTAAAGGTGCGGAAGATGAGGATGCGATTAATAGTTTGACTAAAGTTGCAACAGTTAAAGCACTAGTTGATGTATCTAGTTTAAATAATCAGGAAGTGGGAACGGTTACTTTAAAGGATGTACCATTAAAGGCTTATGATTCTAATGGTAATAGTTTGGATGTGGAAATAGTACCTTCTAAAATAGAAGTGACGGTTGATTTATCTTCACCAAGTAAAACAGTACCTATTAGGGTGGTTCCAAAAGGTGATGTGACATTTGGTAAAGCTATTAGTTCAATTAATTTGAGTGAAAGTAATGTAACTGTTTATGGTGAACAAAGTGTACTTGATAATTTGGAATATGTTCCAGTTGAAGTTGACGTCGATGGTTTAAAAAAGGATAGAGATTATAAACTAGAACTTACTAAACCACGTGGTGTTAGATCAATGAGTGTTAATAATGTTACGGCTAATATTACTTTAGGTACGTCAACCGATAAAGATATTTCAAATGTTAATATCGATGTTCGTAATTTAGATGATAAATATAGCGTTCAAGGTTTATCACAAAATGATATTCAAGTAACGGTAAGTGTTCAAGGTGTTGAATCAGTGCTTAATAATTTAACTGCTGATGATATTACGGCTTATATTGATTTGGAAGGTTATAAACCAGGTGAATATGAGGTTGAGGTTCAAGTTGAGGGAACTGATTCTAGAGTACAGTATTTATCAAAAACTAAACGTGTAAAAATTAGAGTGGTTGAAAAGTAGCTTTAGGGCTGCTTTTTCATTGACTTTAGATTAAAAAAATATTATCATTAATATAAAAGGAGCGTTAGATATATGTTTGAAAAACTTCGAAATACTTTAATTGCAACATCAGTACTTTATTTATTATTTGGTCTTGTGATGTTATTTTTCCCAAGTTTAGTTATTACATCAGTTTGTTATTTAGTTGGAATTATGTTTTTGTTTGTTGGAGTTTCTGGAATTGTTATGTATATGAAAACAGAAATTAAAACAGCATTTACTAGTTTTACTTTAATAATGTCAATTATTTTTGGAGCATTTGGGGTATATGTTCTTTTAAATCCAGAGGCTTTTGCTTCATTTTTACCACTCGTAGTTGGAATATTTTTACTAGTAGATTCTGTCAGCAAATTATCAATGGCTTTTGATTTAAAAAAATTTGAATATCAAAATTGGTGGCAGATGTTGATAGTAGCTTTTATATTACTTGGATGCGGATTACTTTTAGTATTTAATCCATTTGAAGCTTTAGCCGTAAGTGTTCAAATTATAGGAGCTATATTGATTGTGGATGCTGTAAGTAATATATTTACTATTTATAGTTATTCTAAAATTGACAAAAAATAAATCTATCGGTTTGATAGATTTTTTAGTGACTTTCTAGATGTACAAATAATAGTCCGATATTAATTAAACCAGCGATACCGACTAAGGAATATATGATTTTTGATAACATACTCATATCACCAAATAAAAATGATACTAAGTTAAAATCAAAAAGACCAATTAATCCCCAGTTAATAGCACCTATAATTGTTAGGACTAAACACACTTTTTGTAATATTTCCATGTTTTCACCTTCCTCTATTATTTATAATGGCTGAAAATTTAAAAATTATTCATAATTAAAAAATATTATCCATATAATTAATTGAAATTGAAAGATGGTGTGAAAAGATGAAAAAAATTTGTTTAATTTTATGTGTTTGTTTTTTAATGGCAGGATGCGGAAAATATACGGTTAAAGATGCAGAAAAGGATTTAGAAAAAAAGATTAATGGTTTAGATGGTTATAATTTGACTGGCGAGATGGAGATAATAAATAATGATGATGTTTATACATATGATGTCGATGCATCATATAGTAAAAATGATAAGTTTAGAGTATCTTTAAAAAATAAAACAAATAATCATGAACAAATAATTTTAAAAAATAATGATGGAGTTTATGTTTTAACACCAACATTAAATAAAAGTTTTAAGTTTCAAAGTGATTGGCCTTACAACAACTCACAAGTATATTTACTTCAAACATTATTTTCAGATATTCAAAACGATAGCGACAAAGAGTTTAAAGAGACAAGTGATAACTATATTTTTACTACTGATGTGAATTATCCAAATAATAGTGATTTAGTTAAACAGAAAATTTATTTTGATAAAAAATTAAATCCAGCTAAAGTTGAGGTTTTAAATGAAGATGATGAGGCTTTAATTAAAATGACTTTAAAAAAGGTTGATTTGAAAGCAGAATTTAAGGATGATTATTTTTCATTAGATAATAATATGAAGACTGCAGCTACTTCGAGTGAAACTGAAACCGTTAGTAAAATAGATGGTGATATTTATCCGATGTATATTCCTGAGAATACGCAACTTGCTGATAAAGAAACAGTTGACTTAGAAAATGGTCAAAGAGTTATTATGACATTCGAAGGTGATAATCCATTTATGCTTACTTTTCAAACAGCTTCTGTAAGTGATGATTTGGCAATTGTATCAGTTTATGGAGAACCTTATCAAATGGCAACAAGTGTAGCTGCTGTTTCAGATAATATGGTGAGTTGGATTAGTAATGGAATTGAGTATTATGTGGTGGCAGATAATATGAGTGAGAGTGAACTTTTAAATGTAGCTAATTCAATATCAGTGCTTCCAGTAAGCAAATAAACTAACTTTTATGGTTAGTTTATTTGTTTTAAGAAGATTTTATCTTGAGTAAAAGTTTTAAGTTAAAAAGTTTAAAAAGTAATGAAAATATGTTATAATGCTTTCAGGTGATTGTAATGACAGAAAATGAAAAAAATAAAAAGAGTAAAACTAGTACACAAAAAACAGCAAAAAATAGAGCAAAAAAAACAAGTGCAACTAAGAAAACAACTAGTAAAGCAAAAACAGTAAAAAAGACTACTCCAAAGAAAAATGTTCAAACAGAAGTAAAAGAAATTAAAGAGCAAATAAAGATTGATAAAGACGAAAAAAAACATAAAGAGAAAAAAGAAAATATAAAACAAGCTCGCAAACAACTTTATTATAATGAAAATAATGATTCTACAGAACTTTCTAAATTAATAAAAATAGTTTTAATTGTAACTTTGATTATTATAGTTTTCTATGGGGTAACAGTAGTTGTTACTAATAAAGCAAAGGAAGCTTCAGAAAAGGAAAACAAAGAAGTAACAGAAATTCAATATGATAGTATTGTAATTGGATCAATGCTTAATATTAATGGAACATTTTATGTTTTAATTGAAGATGAAGGTGATATTAGATTAAATGAATATACAACATTAATTCAAACAATTTCAGCTAGCGAGGATGCTCCTAAAATATATACGGCTGATTTAAGTAGTGGTTTTAATACAAAATATTTAAGCGATAAAACTAATTATGCTTCTGATATGACGAAGTTTAAGGTTAAAGGCACTACTTTAGTTAGAATTAGTGATCATAAAATTACTGATGTTTATGATAGTCATGATTCAATTACTGGCGAGTTAAATGAGTTAGACGAAGTAAAATAATGCGAGTGTATATATTCGTATTTTTTTCATATATTAGTTTGAAAAATACATGTTATGTCTAGAACAATCTATTTAATCATAAATTTTGTTATTTTGTTCTTATTTTTGATTGTGTGCGCTGTTTTTGTGTTATACTTTTAATAGTGTTTAAAGGATGAGGTTTATGAAAAATAGAGAACAGAAAACAATGGATAATATTGAAAAACTATCAAAATCTTTAGATATTAAAGTTAATAAAAGAAAAGTGGTGCCGACTTTTAAAACTAAAGAGGTTGTATTTTTATTGCTGCTTGCAACTGTAATAAGTTTAGTTATGGGCGGCATTGTCACTTACAATGTGGCTTTAAAAGGAGAAAAGGTTGATGATGAACTTCAGGAGTTTATTACTAATTATGATTATATTGTCGATAATTATTATAAAGATATCGATAAAACAGAATTAGTAGATTCAGCGATAGCTGGTATGCTTAGTACTCTTGATAAAAATTCAGCTTATGTAGGAGGCAGTGATACTAATTTTAGTATTTATTTAGAAGGCACTTATGAAGGGACTGGTATTCAAGTGTTTAATGATGATAATGGAAATATTGTTGTATATACCGTTTTTGAAAATTCGCCTGCTAGTAAGGTGGGTTTGAAATCTGGAGATGTTATTGTTAAACTTAATGAGAATGATACTACTAATATGACTATAGACAAATTTTCTGAGTTAGTAAAAAAACAAAAGGGTGAGTTTAATATTACTTATAGGCGAGATGATGTTGAAAAAACGGTTAAGTTAAAAGTTGACACAATTGAAATTAAGTCTGTGGCTTCCAAAATTATTAATAAAGATAATAAAAAGATAGGTTATATTAGAACGTCAATTTTTGCGAACAATACATATGAACAATTTAAAGAAGAACTTGAAAAATTAGAAGATGAGGGAATGGAAGGTCTTGTTATAGATTTAAGAGGTAATTCTGGTGGACATTTGTCAGCAGCGGAGCAAATAATTTCACTTTTTTTAGATTCATCTCATCCTATTTATCAAATTAAGTCAAAGGATAGTAAGCATATATATTATTCGATTGGAAATAAAACGAAAGATTATAAAATTAGTATTTTAATAGATGGTAATAGTGCTTCGGCTTCAGAGGTTGTAACATCTGCTTTAGCTGAACAATATGGTGCGAAAACAGTTGGTAAAAAGAGTTATGGAAAAGGAACCGTTCAAGAATTACAAACACTGACTGATGGTGATCAATATAAATTAACAACTAAATCATGGCTTACTTCTAAGGGTAAGGTAATAGATGGTAAGGGGATTGATCCAGATTATGATATCACGCTTAGCGATGAGTATTTAGAAAATCCTACTGATGAAAATGATGCACAACTTCAAAAAGCAATAGAAATAATTTTGAAGTGACACTTTGTTTAGTGTCCTTTTCTTTTTCTTAAAAAATGTTATAATGTATAAAGAGGAGCGAAGTATTATGGAAAAATTAAAAAAAGGAGATAAATTACAAATACAGTGTTATAAACACGATGGAAAAGTTCATAGATGTTGGGATGAGGCTGTTTTGCTAGATGTGAAAAAAGATTATATGGTGTTTGGTAATGAAAGAACGTTAGTTACTGAAGCTCAGGGAAATACTTGGAGGACAAAGGAACCAGCTATTATGTATTTTTTTAAAAATAGATGGTATAACATTATTGTTCAGTTAAAAAAAGATGGCATTACATATTATTGTAATATTGCTTCGCCTTATATTATAGAAGATAATACTATTAAATATATAGATTATGATTTAGACTTAAGAATTTTTCCAAATGGCAGTTTTAAAATTCTCGATAGGCAAGAGTATAAATATCATAAAAGAAAGTTGAATTATTCTGATGAGCTTGATGTGGCGATACGTAGTGCTTTATCAGAATTGATAACTGATTATCAGAAAGGATCTATAATGTTTGATGCAAACGTTAATTTAAAATATGAGGAAGAATATCAAAGATTACGTAAAAAGTAATCATTTTTTTGTAATAAGGTTCATATATTATATAGGAAGTGAAAAAAATTAAAAAAAAAGTAATTTTTTTGTTGACCTACCATTTAAAAAGTGTTATATTATTTATGCATTCGACATAATTCGACATTTTTAAAAAAAAATCAAAAAAATTTTAAAAAAATGTTGACTTAAGTCAAATGTTCTGATATATTAAGTGAGTACTTTTGAGGGGAAACCTCAAATTAAGTCAAAAATTTAAAAAAAATCAAAAAAATTCTTGACTTAGTTTAGTACATTTGATATATTGGAATTACCGCTGAAAAGTGGTATGAATGATCTTTGAAAACTGAGCAAAATGTCAATTCATAAATAGTTAGGATTAAAAACAAATTCAAAACTAAATAAGTTTTATTTTTTTGGAGAGTTTGATCCTGGCTCAGGATGAACGCTGGCGGCATGCCTAAGACATGCAAGTCGAACGAAGTGGCCCATTGAA
>CALVRK010000012.1 GCA_944358565.1 uncultured Bacilli bacterium | reverse complement strand
ATCTATTGCTTCTTCTGATATCGCCAAAAACTTAAAAGATAATTTTTTAGATGTTAAACTCGATTCTGTTATTAAAAGAATTAATCGTTTCTTTCGTAACAATTTATTTGACCCTTATACCTTTTATAAACACATTATTTCTTACTCTATTTCTACTTATAAAAAGAAACACTCTGACAAAAGAGTTCATATTATTTTTGATCACATGTTTTCTCATGAAAATTATACTACTCTTATGTTTACTATGCGTTTGGGTTCTCAGGGTATACCAATTTAGTTTAAATGTTTCAAAGGTACTGATAATGACGCTTTCATGATTGACACTATTAAACAAGGCATTAAAGAAGTAAATGATTTATTCTCTAGCTATGATTTTGAACTTATTTTCCTAGCTGACCGTTGGTTTAATTCTTGTGATATTCTTAATTATATTAACTTTCTTGGTCACACTTACTGCATAAGGCTTAAAAAAACTTTATATGTTTACTATTTTGATGAAAAAGAAAATCACATCATCAGAAAAACTGCAGGTGAATTATTTCATTACAAACATCTTTCTACTACTTATAATAATATTTTAATTACTAAACAAAAACTTAAAACTAATATTGTTATAAGTGATTCTAAAGATACTGATGATCCTTGGATTATTGCCACTAATGGTGATTATAAAAAAGCTATCAAAGATTATTCCTACAGATTTGGTGGTATTGAATGTGTTTTTAAAAATCAAAAATCTAATGGTTTTTATTTAGAAAAAATATCTACAGCTTCCATAAAAGCATTTACTTCTATGTTTTGTTTAGTGTGTGTCTGTGTTTTATTTTTAACTTTATTAGGAGCTTATTATTCGCGAAATCGTAGTTCTTATAAAAAGGAAAATATTACTACTCATAAAAATTATATTATTAATGGTAAAAAAATCAAAAAAAGAGTTTTATCACTTTTTAATACTGGTCTTACATTATTCAAACGAGCCTTTAATTCACATTATTACGTCTCAATTTCTTATAAATTTATTTTATATGATATTTAAATTAAATCAATTTTTTATTTATATTTAATTATTATTTTTATCATGCAATTTTTTCGGCAATTAATTTACAAATTTAGCTAAATTTTCAAAATTTACTATTAGTTATTTTTGGAATATCAAAAATAGACTAAAATATACATCGCTGGACGTACTTTTTAGTCTATTTTTTCTTTGTTTTACTTGTCTTTTTTAAAACTGTCCGTCATTCAGCTATTGTGAATGGGTCTTCTGAAGTTCCACTTCCAGACAAAGTAGTATCAGATTTCAAAAAGACTACTGGGCGGGGATCATCACTGTCAACATAATAGGCAAGACTGTAGTACACACGCTCAGTCAAATGATTCACATGACCGTACCAAACCCCATAAGAATAGCCACCAGACTCGCGAGAATAAGCATTTATTGCCCAGTACTGTAATGTACCTGCTTCTCCTTTATCTAATAAATAATTACTATTACAAGCAGTTAAATTATTAAATGAAGTAGTTGCAGATGTACATAGTGGGTTTGTACTTGCTCTTAATATATCTGATACGTTAGCTAGTCCGACATTCCCTGTCCATTGATACTTTTTCTCTCCTGCTATATTTTTTGCTATACTATCTGCTTCTGCTCCACTTTGATCTAATCTTTCAACGGCTCCGATGTTAAATGAATGAGATGTCATTTGTTCTTTAGCAGTACTATTTATATCATTTACATAATAATCTTCATTTAAATATATTTTTATACTTGAATCTTCGGTTACTGTTCCGCTTTGTGAACCACTTGGTGAAGAAAAAGTTCCGCTTACTGCTGCATATACTCCACAGCCCCATGATGGATTATCACAATATGAGTTATTTTCTGTACTTCTATGATTTGCTTCATCGTATGCTCGATTTGCTAAAACATCATTTCTTATTATTTTATATGTTCCATCTGTTTCTTTGGCTATTATTCTCCAAAGTTCATCATTAAACATTATATAATTATCAGGATTTTGTCCTCTATAAACATATCTACCCTCTTCGTAAATATCTTCATATAAACCATCACCTTCTGTAACTACATTATCAGTAATATCCACAGAATTATCTATAATATTCCCTTTAGCCGTTATACTAAGTGTAGTTTGAAACGCCGCATAACCAACACATAAACACAAAAGTAAACAAAGTGAACTTATAATAATTATCCTCTTTTGTTTTTTCATTTGTCTTCTTCGCATAAATATTCTCCTTTACTATTACGTATACTCTATATAAATTATAACCAATTATTAATAATTTATCAATGGCAACTTTAAAATAAGTGTAAAGAAAAAGACTTTTTACAAAGCCTGAGTAAATACAAAATAAAGTAAAACGATAATACCTAAAACTATTCTATAATAGCCAAACACTTTAAAGTCATGTTTCTTAATATAACTCATTAAAAACTTAATAATAAACATTGAAGTTATAAAAGCTATAAACATTCCTACAAGTAATATTGCTAGTTCCATTCCTGTAAAAGCAAATGAAAACTTAACTAATTTAAGTAGTGATGCTCCAAACATAACAGGAATAGCTAAAAAGAAAGTAAATTCAGCAGCTACTGTTCTAGATACTCCCAAAAGTAAAGCCCCAACTATAGTTGCACCCGATCTAGATGTTCCTGGAAATATTGCCGCAATAAGCTGAAATATACCAATAAGTAAAACAGTATTATAAGATAGTTCTTTTAAAGAATTAATTTTAGAATTTTTCCCCTTATTTTTATTTTCAATAATTATAAAGGCAATACCAAATACAATTAAAGCAATAGCTACACATACATAATTATAAAATAACTTTTCAAATACCTCATCGAATAATACTCCAACTATTGCCGCTGGAACACATGCTACTAATATTTTTCCCCATAAAGATATTATATTTTTATCTAAAGTTAATTTATTTTCCTCTTTTTTAAAAGGAAAAATCTGTTTCCAAAATATAATTACAACTGCCATAATTGCCCCAAGCTGTATAACAACCTGAAACATATCATAAAAATCTTTAGAAACATCTAATTTAACAATCTCATTAAGTAAAATCATATGACCTGTACTACTAATTGGAAGCCATTCCGTAATCCCTTCGACTATCCCAAAAAATACAGCTTTTATAATTTCTAACATTTCCTCATCTCCTAATCACATTCTATATTTTTATCGCGCATTTTATTAAAAAATCTAATAGAATTTTTTCTTAACATAAATTCATTTAAAATATCACTATCTAAATTAGGTACATCCAAATAATATTTAAGTTGCCACTTATCTTCTTCATCTATAGCTACTGTTATTTTTATATTATCATCTCCAGCATACTTTTCATTAAATGAAGTCGCACTTTCTTTAATTTCTTCTAACGTTTTTTCCCCTTCTTCATTTAAAGCTTTATAAGTTCTAGTAACTATAGCTTCCTTAACCGTATCTTCATTATCATAAACAACATGAATACTATAAGTATCTTTTAAATTTTCGCTTGTTTTAACAGTTTTACATGTCTTTTCAAAATCCTCATTACTTACACAACCAGTTAAACATAAAATAACTAACAAAATTAAAATTTTTTTCATCTAACTTTCTCCGGCTCTAACAAAGATAAAGATACTTTATTTTTATTTAAATCAATATCATCGACATAACAATCAACTATATCACCAACACTCACAACTTCATTAGGATGTTTAATAAAGTTATTTGAAAGTTTAGAAATATGAGCTAAACCATCATTATGTAATCCAATATCGATAAAAGCTCCAAAAGGTACAACATTACGAACAGTACCCTGTAGTTTCATGCCTATTTTTAAATCTTTAATATCTAAAACATCACTTTTTAAAATAGGCTGTGGCATCTCATCACGTGGATCTCTATTTGGTTTTTTCAAAGAAGCTATCACATCTTCTAATGTATAAATATCAGTATTTAATTTTGAAGCATATTCCTTAATATCAATTGAATCTAGATTGTGCGCTAACTCCGCACTTCCCACTTTAGATATGTCCTTGCCTATTTCACCTAAAAGTTTTAAAGCCACATCATAACTTTCAGGATGTATTGCGGTAGCATCTAAAACATTATCTCCGCGTACCCTTAAAAATCCAATAGCTTGTTCAAAGACTTTATCGCTTAATAGTTTAGCCTTTTTAATCTCTAAACGTGAATTAATTTTACCATTATCTTCACGGTACTTAATAATTTTCTCAATATTTTTTTTAGTCAATCCAGACACATATTTAAGTAAAGAAAATGAAGCTGTATTAACATTAACCCCAACACTATTAACACATTTTTCCACCACAAAATCAAGTGAATTATTTAAATCTTTTAAAGGTACATCGTGCTGATAAGACCCAACACCCATACCAAAAGGCGGAATTTTAACAAGTTCTGATAAAGGATCTTGCAATCTTCTACCAATACTTACTGCACTTCTTTCATTAGGAGATAAATTAGGAAATTCATCACTCGCCACTTTTTCTGTTGAATAAATTGAAGCACCAGCTTCAGATACGATAACATACTTACAATTTAAATTATATTCTTTAATCATTTCACTGCAAAACTTCTCACTTTCTCTAGAAGCTGTCCCATTTCCAATCGAAATAATATTAACGCCATATTTTTTAATTAAATCAGCTACCTTCTTTTTATCTTTTTCTATATTCGCACCTTTCGCAAAAGGTTTAATAATTAAAGAATCTAAAAACTTTCCACTTTTATCAATAAGCGCCAATTTACATCCATTAGAAAAACCTGGATCAAAACCTAAAACTACATTATCTTTCATCGGTGGTTGCATAAGTAAGTTTTCTAAATTAAGGCCAAAATTTTTAATTGCATCTTCGCATGCTTTATCTGTAAGTTCACTTCTAATTTCTCTTTCAATTGAAGGGCCAATTAACCTTTTATAACTATCACGAATAGCCTCTTTAATTACATAGTTAAAAGGAGCTTCTTTTTTAATAAGTTTACTTTCTAAATAATCATATATTTTATCTTTATCTATTTCAATACTAACAGATATAACTTTTTCTTTTTCTGCTCTATTAATGGCCATAATCCTATAAGGTTTCGCATATTTAACCTTTTCAGAAAAATCATAATACATCTCATATACCTTATTTTCATCTATAGCGTTTTTCTTAAGCCTAGTTTTTAACTCACCCTCATTAAAAGTAAACCTTCTAATCCACTTTCTATAAGAAGCATTATCACTAATCCATTCAGCAATAATATAACCTGCCCCAATAATCGCCTCTTCAGCGCTCTTCACATTCTCGTTTAAAAACTTTTTAGTCAAATCTTCTAAAGAAACATTCAAAGGAAAAGACATAATTATTTTTGCTAAAGGTTCTAATCCATTTTTAATCGCTTCAGTAGCTTTAGTTTTTTTCTTTTCTTTAAATGGTCTATATAAATCTTCAACTTCTACTAACTTACTAGCCTTCATAATACTATCTTTAAGTTCATCAGTAAGTAAACCTTTCTCATCAATTAACCTAATAACATCTTCTTTCCTTTTAAGTAAATTAACTTCATATTCATAAACTTCGTTTATTTTTCTAATCTGCTCTTCATCCAAATTACCAGTAACCTCTTTACGGTATCTGGCAATAAACGGAATAGTATTGCCTTCTTCTAATAGTTTCAAAGTCTTCTCTACTTGAATTTCTTTAATATTTAAATCTTCACTTATATTTATAATTATCTCTTTATTCATATTTATCTCTACTTTCTTTAAACATTATACCGTTTTATAAATAGATTGTAAATCAAATTTACTGTTATTTACATAGAAAAAATTAAGCAATCTCGCTTAACTTAAATATCATTTATTCAAATATTTTTTACCAACCTTACTATCAATTAAAGAAGCTTTTTTAATAACTTTAAATCCATACTTTTCTTTAAGTTCATCAACTGTTTTTTCAAGTTCATTATTATCTTCTCTAACTTTCAAATCTTCAAATAATGAAACTTGATGACTAGAAGTATCAGATAACTTATCAAGTCTAACTCCTATCAATCTAATTCCATCTTCTACATTCATCTCACTTAATATTTCACATGCCGTTTTATAGATTTCTTCCGTTAAATTAGTCGCATTAACTAATTTTTTCTGATGGCTCATTCTTTTAAAAAACTTATCTTTTAAAGTCACAACCACTACCGATGCATACTTCTTTTGCTTTCTAAGTCTAATAGCCACATTTTCAGATAAAGCAAGTAAATATGGCTCTAATTCTTCTCTCGTAGAAATATTGTGACTTAAAGTAGTTTCATTACCGATTCCTTTAGGTATAGATTCCTCACTAACTACAATATCTGAACCTTTACCATTAGCCGCATCTATCATATCTTTAGCTTGATTCTTAAAATATTTATATAAAAAACTGCTATCTGTATGCGCCAAATCATAAATCGTATTAATATTCAAATTGTGTAACTTCATAGCCGTTTTCTTACCAATTCCAAATAATTCATCTACCTGTAGCGGCCACATCTTTTTCTCAACTTCATCATCAAATAAAGTATGAACCTTATAAGGTTTAGAAAAATCAGAAGCCATCTTCGCACATAACTTATTATTACCAATACCAATATTTACCGTAAATCCTAAAGTATCATATATTTCTTTTTTAAGCCTATAAGCAAACTCTACTTCATCACCATATAAATGCTTAACCGGTGTATAATCTAAAAAGCACTCATCAATACTCATCTGTTCAATGTCCGGCGAATAATTACGTATCAAATCGAGCATACTGTCACTCATTTTTTTATAAAAATTATAATTAGGTGGATAAACCTTTAAATTAGGACATTTCTTTTTCGCACTATATAATGTCTCCGCCGTAACAACTCCTCTTTTTTTAGCCGGCATCGATTTAGCTAAAACAATTCCATGTCTAGCTTTCTCATCACCACCAATAACTGCATAAGTATTTCTAATATCTACTTTCATACCTTGCTTCAAATACAAAACCGCTGTCCAAGATAAAAATGCATTGTTCACATCAATATGCATAATAATTCTTTTCATAGGCACCACCTATAAATATTATATCACGAACATTATTTCGGAAAAAGATAAAACTTATTAACAAAAAGTGATAATTTTCGTTGAATACTATGTCATTATTTGTTATACTTATATCAAGGAACATTCAGTAAGTTGGGTGGTGCCACTTTTCTAAAAAAAGAAAGGAGGCAGATAAGATGAGCAAAAAAAATTTTTTAATTTTATCTTTAGTTCTTCTTGTTTTTTCTCTTATATTTCTACTTTACAAAGTATTAATATAAAGAAAACCACCTAACACATCTGTGATTAGGTGAAACCATTATTGTGGCAACATCCAACATCGCAAAACTGGATGTTCCTTTTTTATTATATGAGATTTCTCTCATCTATGTACATTTTATCATAATTTTTAATTTATGACAAACATTTTTAACAAAAAGTAATAAAATGTCATTGTAATTAATGTCACGGTTTGTTATACTTGTATCAAGGAACATTCAGTAAGTTGGGCACTCCTCCAATTTTTTTCATAAAGTCTGGAGGTGGTATTTATGACCAAAAGAGAAAATTCTTTCTTTATCATAATCCTACTTCTATTTTTTTTAGTTTTTAAATTACTAACTAAATAGAAAAGACACCTAACTCATCAGCGATAACTTAGGTGAAAACCAAAATATATTTGGCAACATCCAACATTGCACCTCTGGATGTTCCTTTTTATTTTATGAGATTTCTCTCATCTATATACATCATATCATAAATTTAACTTTATGACAATAATCTATCCTTTAATTCCATGATAATATTTTCCATATGTAAATTCATCTCTAGGTAAAACTGAATACATTGATGTCTGCATAATACTATTAGCTAAAGTTTTTAACCGGTGACCACCTTTAACCGGATCAACCATAACTTTATAAAAACCAAGCCTCTCAGCAAATAACATATCTAAATAAAATGAATCTCCAACCATCATCGTATTATCTGACCTACATTCATCACCAAATAAACTCTGTTTAATTAATGATAAATCGCCATAAAAGGGTTTCTTCGCATTAGCTATATACTTTACCTTTAAAGCTTCTCCAACCGGTTTTACTCTTTTCTCAAAATTACTAGAATATAAGCCTGGCATAATACCAGTATCTTTAATTAAATCGAATAAATTAACTAATTCATCAGAAACCTTGATATCATCAAATGGCAAAATAGTACAGTCTACATCAAAAATAGCCCATTTAATACCGCTATCATATAATTTAACGTAATTTATATCATAGACACTTCTTTCATAAGTATCTGGAATAATTTTCTTTAAATCCACAGAATTCACCTCTAGGTCTTATAGTATATCATATTATTTAAATATGTCAAAATTACATTATTTTGATATTTTCTTCCTAATATACGCTAAAACTTCCTCTTCTGTTTTACTAAAATCATCATAATTAGTTTCGAACCATTTAAGCTTCATTTGATTGCGAAACCAAGTATATTGCCTTTTCGCATATTTTCTGCTCTTACTTTTTATAAGATCTATTGCCTCTTCCAAACTAATTTTACCATCAAAATAATCAAATAATTCCTTAGGTCCAATTGGTGTCATCACCGCTTTAGATCTAATACCAAGATCATACACTTCTTTAGCTTCTTCCACTAAACCTTCAGTAACCATTTTATCGACTCTTTTATTGATTTTATAATATAAAATATCTCTATCAGTTGTAAGGCCAATAAATATTGTGTCATAAAGTAAAGTTAAATCCTTTTCTTTTTCACTATATGGTTTTTTATTAGCTTTATAATAATTAAGAGCATTTATAACTCTAACTCGGTTGTTCAAATGAATATTAGTATTTGGATCGACCTCTAAAAGCATTTTATAAAGCTCATCGTTACTCACACCTTCATATTCATCGTTAGCCTTTTCCTCAAATTTATAATCATATAAAGCCGCATTTATATAAAGTCCTGTTCCCCCAACTAATATTGGAACTTTACCGCGAGCCAAAATATCATCAATAATTTTACGGGCATCTTGTTGATAATCAAAAACCGTATAATCCTCTCTTAAATCTTTTTCATTAAATAAATAATGAATAACTCCTTCAGTATCTTGAACTTTATTAGTCGCAATATCTAAACCCTTATATACTTGCGTACTATCCGCATTTATAATCTCCCCATTTAATTTATGGGCTAAAAAGATACCTAAATCAGTTTTCCCAGTCGCTGTTGGACCAGTAATTACAATTACCATCTAATCACCTTACTTTATCAGCATACTGTCACCAAATGAAAAGAAACGATATCTCTTCTCTATAGCTTCATTATATGCTTTCATTATATTATCTTTACCAGCAAGAGCACTTACTAACATCACTAAAGTGGATTTTGGTAAATGAAAATTTGTAATCAAATAATCTATGCCTTTAAATTCATACCCAGGATAAATAAATATATCTGTCCATCCAGAGCATTCTTTAAACTCGCCATATAAACTAGCAATCGTCTCTAAAGTTCTAGTAGATGTCGTACCAACACTGATTATTTTATGCCCTTCTTTTTTTGTTTTATTAAGTAAATCAGCAACCTCCGCATTCATAACATAATATTCACTATGCATTTTATGTTTAGTTACATCTTCCACATTCACTGGTCTAAAAGTACCAAGTCCTACATGTAAAGTAATATATGCAATATTGACACCTTTATTTTTAATTTTCTCAAGTAAATCTTTAGTAAAGTGTAACCCAGCTGTCGGCGCCGCCGCACTACCAACATTTTTCGCATAAACTGTTTGATATCTATCTTTATCTTTAAGTTTTTCATGAATATAAGGAGGTAGTGGCATTTCTCCTAATTCATCTAAGATTTCATATAAAATTCCTTTATATTCTAACTTAAATTTACGAATTCCTTCATCTAATACCTCTGTGCATTTAGCCTTTAACTTACCATCACCAAAAGAAATTATCGTTCCTTCCTTAATCCTCTTAGCCGGTTTAGTTAAACATTCCCATACATTATTGCCTTCGTCTTTTAAAAGCAAAACTTCAATAACTGCCCCGGTTTCCTCTTTAACTCCATAAAGTCTAGCCGGCATAACTTTAGTATCATTTAAAACTAAAGTGTCACCTTTTTCCATATAATCTATAACATCAGTAAAATGTCTATGACTAACCTCTCCAGTTGTCTTATCCAAAACCAAAAGTTTTGAAGCATCTCTTCTCTCAAGCGGTGTTTGGGCAATTAACTCTTCTGGTAAATCAAAGTCAAAATCATCTGTTTTCATTTTATCACCCTCTAAAATAAAGTATCTTGTCTGTTTTTCTTTAAATAATCATAAGCTTTTTCTGTCACCATTCTACCCCTACTTGTCCTTTTAAGAAAACCATTTTGAAGTAAATAAGGTTCATATACATCTTCAATCGTTGATGCTTCTTCTCCAATACTAGAAGCTAAAGCATCAATACCAACCGGACCACCATTAAATTTTTCAATAATCGCGTTAAGTAAATTATAGTCAGTCGCATCAAGCCCCGCTTCATCAACTTTAAGTTTTTCCAAAGCTACTTTCGTAATATTTAAATCGATATTTCCATCACCCATAACTAAAGCAAAATCGCGAACCCTTTTAAATAATCTATTCGCCACCCTCGGCGTTCCTCTACTCCTTCTAGCAAGTTCACGTGCTGCATCTTCCGAAATTGGTGATTTTAAAACTCTACTTGTTCTAAGAACAATTTGTGTAAGTTCTTCTTCTGTATAAAAATTAAGTCTTGATACAATTCCAAACCTATCTCTTAAAGGTCCTGTTAAATCACCTGCACGCGTCGTTGCACCAACTAAAGTAAAGGGTGGTAAATCAATAGTAATATTTCTACTTGAAGCATCAGATCCCACAATAATATCTAATTTAAAATCTTCCATCGCCGAATACAAAATCTCTTCAATAAATCTTGGTATACGATGAATCTCATCGATAAAAAGTACATCTCCCGGCTCTAACGTAGAAAGCACAGCCGCTAAATCACCACTTTTTTCAATCGCTGGACCACTAGTTGTTTTAATATTACTTCCCATTTCATTAGCTATAATATAAGCCATTGTCGTTTTACCAAGTCCCGGCGGACCATATAAAAGCACATGATCTAAAGCCTCACCACGCATCTTAGCCGCTTTCATAAATATATTTAAATTTTCTTTTAATTCCGATTGACCAATATACTCATCAATACTATCTGGTCTAATTGAAGTTTCAAAATTATCTTCTTCTAATTCTTCTCCTGTAATTAATCTAGCCATATTACACCTCCTATTTCAAAAGTAATTGTAAAGCACTTTTAATTTGCTCTTCAATATCTAAAGAACCATCAACCTTTTTAACCACCTTATTAATATCAGCATTCTTATAACCTAAACTTCTTAAAGCTTCGACCAACTCATCACTCGTCTGATTATTGACTTCTTCCGTTTTAGCAATCTTTCCTTTTAAATCCAAAATAATCTGTCTAGCCACCTTATCACCGATCTTTGGAAATTTCTTCAAATATAAAATATTTTCTCTTTCAATCGCATCGATAATCCCATCAGGTGAACCTAAAGCGAGCATCGGTAGTGCCATCTTGCACCCTAGTCCCTTAACTGAAATCAACTTTAAAAACAACTGTTTTTCTTCTAAACTTTTAAATCCATATAAAGTTATCTCATCTTCTCTAACATATTGATATAAATAAACCGTATATTCTTTATCTATCTCAAATGAATAAGGACTAGCCGTATAAACTAAATAGCCTATTCCATTATTATCAATAACTATATAATCACTTTCTATCTCTTTAATAAATCCTTTTATATAAGCATACATACTAACCACCTACTTAATTATAACACGAACACTCGTTTTTTAAAACAAAAGCCAACCGTTTAAAATTTTCGGTTGACAAACTTAGAAAACAAAAGTCCTAAGAAAATCATATAAATAAGCACATATAGGAACATTACTATGTCATTAAACATTCCTAAATCAAATGATTTAATAATTGCTGGTATATTCTCAGGAATAAAATTAAAGAAACCAAAAGCATTATCTTTAATTATATACATCTTTAAATAAGTTACAATTCTTAAAAATATATCGATCATAACAAATGCATATACAAAAGCATTGAAATCCTTAAAAAATACAATTATTAATACTAGTGCGATTATCAGTACAATTACTGGAATTGTCATTTTACCCCTCCTACTAATTCATCATAATACTTTGTAAAATCATTTATTTCACTATTATAAATATCAATCGTCAAAATTCCATCATTATTTAAACCTCGATAATTATAATAATTAGTTAAATCTAATTTGTACATATAAATACCATCATCATTTTCATAAACATTAATAACGATATTATATTGATTAGCCAAACTCAAATCAGCTTCCACATCTACTTCATATAAATTTAAAAAATTAGAAAGTGGTACTAAATATTGCTCAGCCTCACCATCCATATTATAATTTAAATTACCGATCAAATTATTGATCATTTTTTTATTTATTTTCAAAACATTTAAATCAAAATTTGGCATAATCGTAGCGCGCTGGTTCTTTATTAAATAAACACTACCACCATTATAATAATAACGATTACCACCATACATAAATTCTAATTTATCATCATAAACCTGACCAAAAATAACCCCAGAGTTATTACTATAAGTAAATTCATAATTTGAATCGCTTAAAGTAGTTTTTTGTCTTTCGGTATTTTCTAAATTAGCATGTGTATTTGTTAGACCGCGAGCAAATAAAATAATTATTACAAAAAATATAAACCATAATATAAGCGATGTAATTGATCTTTGTTTTGGGTCAGCCCTCATTTCCTTAAATTTTTGATAATAAGGATTTTCTTTTATTTTTTTAAACATCTTATTTCAAAATCTTTCCTACAAGCTCTCCATGATAGCCATTAATAAAATCTGTAGCTTTCATCTTTTTCTTACCTTCTGGTTGAATAACCGTAAATACAACTTCCCCATTACTACACTTAACACCAAATCCATCAGGATAAATCGCTGTAATCTCACCAGGCATCGCAAAATCATAACGTTTATCTGTTCTATAACATGACCATACCTTCATTATCTTATCTTCAAAAATGCAGTAAGCTCCTGGCCAAGAATTTAAACCTCTAACTTGATTGACAATCTTTCGCATAGTTTTACTAAAATCAATCTTCTCATCTTTTCTACTTATATTAAAACCATAAGTAGCTAAAGATTCATCTTGAGCAATTCTTTCGTTTGTTCCATCAATAATACTTGGTAAAGTTTCTATTAGTAAATCACGGCCTAAAATAGATAACTTATCATGTAAAGTAGATGCTGTATCATCATCAGTAATCTCTATTTTTCTTTGACTTATCATATCACCAGTATCCATGCCTTCAGCCATATACATAATAGTCACACCAGTTTCACTATATCCATCGATAATCGCATGATGAATTGGTGCCCCACCACGTAATTTAGGAAGAAGTGATGCATGCACATTAATACATCCTAATTTCGGAATAAGTAAAAGTTCAAGTGGTAATATTTGCCCATAAGCACACGTAATAATTAAGTCAGGTTCAAGTGCATTAATCTCCTGTAAAGCTTCCTTAATCTTATTTGGCTGTAAACATAAAATATTATGTTTTAAAGCTACTTCCTTAACGGGTGAAAACTTTACCTCACCATGTCTACCAACTGGTTTATCTGACTGCGTTACAATAGCTCTTACTTTATATTTACTAATTAATCCTTCTAAAACTGGCACACTAAACTCTGGTGTCCCCATAAAAATAATTTTCGGATCTTTTTTTATTTCTATCTTATCAAAATCCATATCATCACCTTAATATTAATTTTACCACATTTTATAATATTTAACTATATCTTTAATGGATTTAAATCAATGTCGACATTTATTTTCTTCTTATAATGCTTCCTAATAAATTCTAAATAACTTAAAATCTCCTTAGTATTTTTAAATTTAATTATAATTTGTACATAATAAATATTATTAATTTTTGGTATGCTTGCAGAAGCTGGACCTAAAACAATATTATTTAAATTTGCTTTTAAATAAGTGGTAATCTTACTAGCTTCTTTATAAACCTCATCATAATTTTTCCCACTAACTTTAATTAAACAAAGATTATAATATGGTGGATACTTAAGCGTCTTTCTTATTTTCATCTCTTCATTATAAAAACTATCATAATCATTATCTTTCGCATATATAATGCTGTAATGACTCACATTAAACCCTTGAATAATAACCTCACCATCTAATTTATCACGGCCCGCTCTACCAGAAACTTGACTTAAAAGTTCATAAGTTCTCTCACTACTTCTAAAATCTGGAATATTTAGTGTAGCATCTCCATTAACTACGCATACTAAAGTAACTTTTGGAAAATCAAGTCCTTTCGCAATCATTTGTGTTCCAACTAAAACATTATATTTTCCCTCTTTAAAATCATCGATAATTCGCTTATGCGCACCTTTATTCCTCGTCGTATCTTGATCCATTCTAATTACTTTTGCTTCTTTAAATTCTTCTTTAAGTAAACTTTCTAACTTTTCGGTTCCCATACCTAAAGAATTTATATTTTTACTGTGACAACTTGGACATTCTAAAAGCCTAGGTGCTTTATAATCGCAATAATGGCACTTCATAATATTACCATTTTTATGATAAGTTAAAGGAATATCACAGTTCGGACATTTATGTGTAAATCCGCATTCAGTGCAAGTAATAACTGTCGAATAACCTCTTCTATTAAGTAACACTAAAACTTGCTCATTCTTACTTAACCTATCGTTCATTTTATCTTTAAAAATTTCAGAAAACACTCTATTACCTTTTTTAAATTCATCTTTCATATCGACTAAATAAACCTTAGGCATTTTTTTATTAACCCTATTTTTCATAACTAATAACTCATAAATACCCGCTTTAGCTCTTGTATAACTCTCTACACTTGGTGTCGCACTACCTAAAATAACAGGGATATTATAAGTTTTTCCTCTTCTAAGGGCTACATCGATCGCATTATATCTTGGAATATTGTCTTGTTTATAAGTATTAGAATGTTCCTCATCAATAATAATAAGTCCTAAATTAGTAAATGGAGCAAATATCGCACTACGAGCTCCAATAACAATCGAAACTTCTTTTTTTTCAATCTTACGCCACTCATCATACCTCTCACCACCACTTAAAGCGCTGTGTAAAATAGCAATTGTCTTTCCAAAATGTTTTTTAAAAATATCGACAACCTGCGGCGTTAAACTAATCTCTGGAACTAACAAAATAGCTTCCCTGCCTTGTTTAAGCACTTTTTCGATTAACCTAATATAGACAAGCGTTTTTCCACTACCAGTTACTCCATGAAGTAAATATGGTGTAAACTTACCAAACTTTACACTTTCTAAAACCTTTGCTTGTTCATCCGTTAAATCATAATGTTTTTTCTCTACCTCTACCTCTTCATCTAATCTATAAACTTCTATTTCCATCTCTTCTAAAAAACCTTTATTAATAAGTGTTTTTACTATAGATGAAGAAATCTTATTAGCCTCAGACTTTAAAACTAAATTATTCTTCTTGACATAATCAAATACCATCTTTTGTTTTTCGCTTTTAAATTCACCCTCTTTTAAAACTTTCAAATATTTAACTATTTTCTTATTAATATTTGTTTTTTCCTTAGCTTTTAAACCTCTAGGTAGCATTGTCTGATAAGAGAGCGTTAAAGGTGATAATGTCTTCTTACTAATATACTTTCCAAGTTCTAACATCTCTTCATTTAAAACTGGTTTATCATCAACTAACTTAATAATATCTTTAACTTCATAATCGAGCTCTATTTCATCATATATTCTAACAATAAAACCTTCAATATTTCTTTTTCCAAACGGTACTAAAGCTCTCATACCAACCAAAGCGTTCATCCCATCAGGAATATGATACGTAAAAGTCTTATCTGTTGTTTTAGCCACAACTTCGACTAATATATCCGCAAGCATATCATCACCACCTTATCTAACAAATATAATTATATCATCCGAACACTTGTTTACACAAGATTTTAAAAGAAAAATCACTACTAAAAAACACGTGATTTTTCCATACAATAATTTCCTTTTTCTTCATAATACATATTATTAAATTCAATACTTAATTTATGAGTTTCTAAAAATAAGTTTTTCATTCTATCAGTCAAACCTAAAGTACTAGTAATTGAAAGTGCAAAAGGATGATCCGTAAAATTAAGTGAAACATCATTATAATATCCACCGCCCTCAACATATTCTCCATATTTATGAGCTACCTTTATATCACCACTTTTAACGTACTCCAAGTTATCAGACTTTTCCATATCCTCCACTAACTTTTTCGCATTATCTTTACCAGTTAAATAATACTTATAAACTTCTTTAATATATCCATTACCAAGTTCTGGTGATAAATTACCAAAATTATCTGAATAATGAATTTCATATCCTAAACTTTCCCAATATTCTTTAACTTTATTTCTGCCACCTAATTCATCTAAAAGCATTGCATATCCGATATTATCACTATATCTAATTGTATATTCTAAAACTGTACTTAACTTATATTTTGTTCCAATACTATCTTTTTGAATAATTCCACTTCCGCCAGCTTTATATTTAGCTAAATAAGTAAGTTCCTTATTCAAATCAAGTTTTCCATCATCCGCTTGCTTATAAGCATATAAAACAGCGGGTAACTTAGTAACACTAGCCGCATAAAGCTCACTTTCTACGCCCACACCAAAACTATAATCGCTTTCTAAATCCGTATACATAAAATTAGCATTTACCCCTTTATATAAATTAATTATCTCATCTTTTTTTGCCGTAAGTTCATCACTAAAATCTTCCTCTTTTAAAACTTCTTCACTCATACACCTCTTATAAGTTTCTGTCCTTTTAGTTATGTTTTCAGCAACATCATCAAATAGTTTACCTACTTCGTTACTAAATTGATTTCCAGAAAAAAAGGATAAATAAATAATTAAACTAATTATAATTAATAAAATAAATAAAAATATATAAAAAGATTTTTTTAATTTTTTCTTTTTCCTTATCTTACTCATCATACTTCACCATTACAATTATACAAACAAATCCAAATAATTAAAAGTACTTTCCAAGCTTTTCACAAAAAAGAATATTTATAATTTAAATAAATATTCCATCATAAATTTTGAATATCTTTTTCAGTTAGACCAGTAATTTCAGAAATATCTTTTATACTCATTTTCTTTTTAAGCATATTTCTAGCTATTTCGATTGTTTTTTCCTTAATTCCTTCAGCCTTTCCTAAAGCTTTTCCTTCTTTCTTCGCATCTTCGATTTCATTATACTTTACTAA
>CALVRK010000011.1 GCA_944358565.1 uncultured Bacilli bacterium | reverse complement strand
GCGACACCTGGTGATTATGAAATGGAAAAAGTTCATAATAAGGTTACTGAACAAATTATTAGACCAACTGGTTTATTAGATCCGAAAATTGAGGTTAAACCGACGAAGAATCAAATTGATGATTTGGTTAGTCAGATACATAGTCAAATATCAAAAAATGAACGTACTTTGATTACAACTTTAACAATTAGAATGGCAGAAGAGTTATCAGTTTATTTGAAAAATTTAGATATTAAGGTTGCTTATTTACACAATGAAATTAAGACTTTAGAGAGAATGCAGATAATTCATGATTTACGAACTGGTAAATACGATGTAGTTGTTGGTATCAATTTACTTCGTGAAGGTATTGATGTTCCAGAAGTTAGTTTGATTGCAATTATGGATGCGGATAAGCAAGGTTTCCTTAGAAGTGAGAGAAGTTTAATTCAAACAATTGGAAGAGCAGCGCGTAATGCGAATGGCCGGGTTATTATGTATGCGGATGAGATTAGTTCGGCTATGGATGCAGCTATAAAAGAGACAAATAGGCGTAGAAGTATTCAAGAAGCTTATAATAAAGAACATGGAATTATTCCAAAGACGATTATAAAAGAAATTCGTGAAGTTATTTCTAATAAATTTGAAATCAAAGAGAAGAAAGAAAAGAAAATGACTAAGAAAGATAAAGAGAGATTAATGTTTGATTTAGAACACGAAATGAAAGAAGCTGCGAAAAATCTTGATTTTGAAAGAGCTATGGAACTACGTGATGCATTATTTGAAATGCAAAGTGAATAAAGGTTGATGTTTTTCAATCTTTATTTTTTATTTGGGCTTTTGTTTCTTTAACTCGAATATGCTATAATGAAGGTGGTGAGAAATATGAAGAAAAGTAAACATAACTTTTTTATAAAGTTGTTTGATTGGATTGTTCGTATTTTAGGTTATACAGTGATTTTAATGCTTATGACGCTTGTATTTAAAAATACACTTTATATTGATAATTCTTATTATGGTTTATGGTGTTTAGTTGCAGCTATTTTGATTTACTTATTAAATAAAACGATTAAACCATTTTTGGTATGGCTCACTATTCCAATTACTGGAATTACATTAGGTTTATTTTATCCTTTTATAAATTTAATTATTTTAAAGATCGTTAGTTTTATTTTAGGGGATCATTTTAGTATATATGGTATTTGGTTTGCGGTACTGGTTGCTATATGCATATCGGTTTTGAATGTTGTTTTAGATATGACTTTATTTAAAAGATTAACATTTAAAGGAGGAAAAGATGGATCCGATAATTGATTTAGGGATTATTTCTATACATTGGTATTCGATAATTTTATTTATTGCAATTTTAATTGGTTCAAATTTAGCAATTAAGGAAGCCAAAAAACACGGCTTTGAAGAAGATTTTATGGTTAATTTGCTTTTTCTAGCTGTTATCGTAGGTATTGTTGGGGCACGTTTATATTATGTGATTTTTAATTTTGATTATTATAAAGATAATTTAATAGAAATATTTAAAGTTTGGAATGGAGGACTTGCCATTCACGGAGGAATAATAGCTGGGTTAGCAACTATTGCAGTTATATGTTATAAGAGAAAAGTTAATTTACTTAAGATATTAGATTATTTAGTTGTCGGTTTGATTTTAGCGCAAGCAATTGGAAGATGGGGTAATTTCTTTAATGGAGAAGCTCATGGGTCAGTGACAACTTTAGCTCATTTACAAAGTTTATATTTACCACAGTTTATAATTGACGGAATGCATATAAATGGTAATTATTATATCCCAACCTTTTTATATGAGTCCGTATGGTGTTTTATTGGGTTTATCATTATGATTGTTTTAAGAAGAAAGAAGTTTATGAAAATTGGTTATTTAACTAGTTTTTATCTAGTTTGGTATGGAATAGAAAGATTTTTTATCGAAGGAATGAGAACGGATAGTTTAATGTTTTTTTCACTTAGAGTTGCACAATTAGTGTCTTTAGCCATGGTTATTATTGGGATTATTTTGTTTGTTTATAGTTTGAAAAAATCTAAAAAGTATGAGGGTGATGAAAATGCGTAAGTGTATAATTATTGGTGCGGGGCCAGCAGGAATGAATGCGGCTTTATATTTAAAACGTGCTGGTATAGATGTAGTTTTAATTGAAAAAGAAGTTCCTGGTGGTGAAATGCTTAAAACTAATAAAATAGAAAATTATTTGGGTTTTGAGTCTATAGATGGTGGCGAACTTGCTTTGAAAATGAGTAAACAGATTAAAGATTTAGGTATTAAGATTATGAAGGATAAAGTTTTGAATGTTACGAAAAGTGATAAATTTATAGTAGAGATGGAAAAGGAGAAAATAGAGGCTGATTATGTTATTGTGGCAACTGGTAGAACACCTAGAAAGCTTGGTTTAAGAGGTGAGGACGAACTTACTGGAAAAGGAATAAGCTATTGTGCGGTTTGCGATGGAGTTTTTTATAGAGGAAAGGAAGTTGCAGTTATTGGTGGTGGTGATGCGGCTTTAACAGAGGCTCTATATTTAGCTGATTTGTGTGCGAAAGTTTATGTAGTAGTTCGCCGTGATTTAAGAGCTAGCGAAGTACTTCAAAGTAGGGTTAAGGCCAAAGAAAATATTATAGTTTTGAAAAATGTTAATGTAAGTAAATTAGATTATGATGAAAGGTTATCTAGTATTATTTTAGATGACGGAAAAACATTACCAGTTAGTGGAATGTTTATTGCGATTGGTGGTATGCCACAACTTAACTTTTTAGATGATTTAGATGTAATGATAAAAAATGGATATATTGTTACTAATGATAAGATGGAGAGTAGTGTGAAAGGTCTTTATGCGGCAGGTGATGTTCGCTATAAAGATTATTATCAGATTGTGACAGCTGTAAGTGATGGTGCGGTTGCCGCATTAAGTATTAAGGAAGAAGGTTGATTATGAAATTAGCAGTTTTAGGTGGAGGAACAGGCATGAGCTGTTTACTTAGGGGACTTAAGAAGTTACCTTTTGATATTTCAGCTATTGTTTCTGTTTGTGATGATGGAAGTAGTACAGGTAGACTTAGAGAAGAATTTCATACACCAGCAGTTGGTGATATTCGTAAGGTTTTGATTAGTCTATCTGAAAATGAAGAAGAGATAAAAAAACTATTTGATTATAGATTTAATACATCTAGTGATTTAGATGGTCATGCGTTAGGAAATTTACTTTTAACAGGAGCCGCAGAGATTACAGGTAATGTATCTGATGGTATTGAACTTGTTAATTCGCTTTTGAAATTGAAGGGTAAAGTTATACCTTTAACTGAGGATAATGTTACTTTGATGGGGAAGATGAGTAGTGGTAAAGTGGTTATGGGAGAACATCATATTACTGAATATAATGATAAGATTAAATTTGTTTATTATAAAGAAGTTCCTGAGGTTAATCCAGATGTTTTGAAAGCGATTCGTGAAGCAGATGCGATTGTTTTAAGCATGGGGAGTTTATTTACTAGTATTATTCCTAATTTACTTTGTAAAGAAGTTAAGAAGGAAATTGATAAAAGTAAAGCTAAAATTATTTATGTTTGTAATATTATGACACAGCCTGGTGAAACTGATGATTTTACAGTTAGTGATCACGTTAAACTTTTGAATAAATATTTAGGTAAAAGAAAAGTTAATGCGGTTATTTTAAATAACGGTAAGATCGATCTAGAGATTGTGAAAAATTATGAAACAACTGAACAGAAGGATTTAGTAATTGCTGATCATGAAAATTTAGATAAATTAAAAGTAGAAACAATTGAGAATGATTATATTGTAATTGAAAATGGTACTATTAGACACAATACACTTAGAGTGGCGATTGATATACTTTCATATTTGTTAGATTAGAGGTGATTAGATGTCGTTTACGGCTACCGTTAAGGATGAAGTTAGTAAGTTAGATGTATCAGAAACTGAAAAAATTTCTGAGTTATCAGCTATTGTTCAAAACAATGATTATAGTGATGGTATAAAAGTTGTGACGGAAAACAATTCGGTAGCGCGACTTATATATTCACTATTTAAAGATTTGTTTAATGTATATCCCAAGGTAAGTGTGAGAAGAGGATACAATTATAGTAAGAATATGCTTTATACTTTAGAAGTAAAAAGTAAGGTTTTTGATATTTTAAAAGCTCTTGGTATTGAGGGTAATGTTCCAGAGGGTTTTATATATGCGGATGAAGATTTATTGATGGCATATTTAAAAGGTTTATTTTTAACTAAAGCTAGCGTGAATGATCCTAAAACTTCGAGATATCATTTAGAATTTAATTTGGATAATTTGGAATATGCTCAGTTTGTTCAAAAGAGTTTAAATTATTTTCATTTGAATAGTAAAATATTACATAGAGAACATAGATATGTTGTATATATTAAAGAAGCTGAAAAGATTGGTGATTTTTTAAGAATTATTGGAGCCGTAAAAGCAGTACTTTATTATGAAGATATAAGAATTTATAGAGATCATAAAAACATGACTAATAGGCTTAATAACTGTGAGCAAGCAAATGTCGATAAAATAATTGAAACAGCTAATGAACAGGTTAAGGATATAGAGTTACTTAAGAAAATGGACGTATATGATTTACTTAATGATAAAGAAAAAGAGGTTTCGGAATATAGGCTTAAATATCCAGAGGCTTCTTTAGTAGAACTTAGTCAAATAATTAGTATGGAAACAGGTAATAATATTACTAAATCAGGTGTATATCACCGACTTAACAAAATTAGACAGTTGGCTGTAAAGATGAAAGAAAAGTCAGAAAATTAATTTTTTTGATTTTTTTAGTATTTAAAAAGGAATTAAGGGATAAAAAATCGTATATATCTATAGAAGGTAAAAAGCCTTCTTAGAAGGAGGATTATGACGTTTAAATTAGAAGAAGAATACTTTGAACAGTTAGACGAAAAATTAACCTTAGTTCCTTTAACTTATGATAAAGCTTTTAAAAGAATCTTTCGCACCAACTTAGATATCTTAAAAGAATTTTTAAAAGATGTTATTCCATTAGATATTGATAAAGACTGTAATATTAGACTTATGGATGGTGAACTACCTAAAGAAAACATGAAAGAAAAAGGTAAAATCATTGATATTTATGTTGTTTTAGATGGCAAAATATATGTCGATATCGAGATGAACAGAAGTAAATTTGAAAGTGTTTTAGAGCGTAATATTAAATATAAAGATAAATTATCGAGTATGCTTCCAGAAAGTAATGAAGATTTTAAAGCAATTACAAGTAAGAAATTATACCAGCTAAACTTAAATGCTTATCCTTTTGAAAAAGTTTTAGATGATATAATAGTTTTATATGGATTAAAGACTCATAAGATATATTCGAGTGATGAATGTATGGTAGTCAAAAGCCTTGAACGATATAGAGATTTATACTATAATAAAGGTAACAAAGAGAAAGATGTCATATGGCTTACAATATTAACTTCTAGGACATTTACTGAGTTATATGAGCTTTCAAATCAAATACTTTCAAAAGATAAAGTAAAAAAATTAATGGAGGCGGCGGTAAGTATGAGTAAAGATGGATTTATATTACATGAATGGCAGAAAGATAAGTTTGATGCTTTAGTAAAGTATAATGAAATCGAAGATGCGAAGAAAGAAGGAAAAGCTTTAGGAAAGGCTGAAGGAATTAAGGAAAATACAATAGAAATAGTTAAAAAATTACTCAATGAAAATGTTGATATTAAAACTATTTCAAAAGTAACTGGATTAACTGAAGAAGATATTCAAAAGTTAAATGTAGGAGAATGATGTAAATAACTACATCTTTTTCTTTTAAGTAATTTATAAAAATTATTGAGGTTTATTATTTAATTTTCGTTTGATTTAAGATATAATGTATTAAGAATAGAGGTGTCTTATGGAATATATAATAATTGGATTATTAGTTGTTATATTAATTGTTAGTATTATTGCTTTAACAAAAAATGTAAATGAGTCTAATATTACAGAAAGACTTGGTAAATTAGAAACAGAAATAGTTAAAGAATTAGGTGATTTTAAAAGTGATATCAATAAAAATTTAACTGATGATTTTAACGCTTTGAATGAGAGAATTGATCATAGGTTAAATTTAATTAACGATAAAGTAAATGAAAGATTAGATCAAAATTTTGAAAAAACTAATAAAACTTTTACATCTGTTTTGGAAAGATTATCTAAAATAGATGAGGCTCAAAAGAAGATTGATTCTTTATCAACAGATATTGTGTCTTTACAAAGTATTTTAACTGATAAAAAAACAAGAGGAATTTTTGGTGAAGTTAATTTAAAACATATTTTAGTGAATGTTTTTGGAGAAAATAAAGATAATATATATAGGATGCAGTATACATTAAGTAATGGAACGATTGCTGATAGTGTTATTTTCGCACCGGAACCTTTAGGTTTAATTGCCATTGATTCTAAATTTCCACTTGAGGATTATCAAGCAATGGTCGATAAGAAAAATCCAAATCCAACGCTTGCTGAACGTAAATTTAAAAGTGATATGAAGAAACATATTGATGCGATTTCTTCTAAATATATTATTCCTGGTGAGACGACTGATCAAGCAATATTATTTTTACCAGCTGAAGCTATTTTTGCAGAAGTTAATGCATATCATCAAGATATTATCGATTATGCTTATAATAAAAGAGTATGGATATGTGGACCGACTACTTTAATTAGTACATTAACTACTATCGAGATTATTATTAAAAACATTGAGAGAGATAAGTATACAAAGGTTATTCATCAAGAACTTAGATTATTAGATGTTGAATTTAAACGTTATAAGGATAGATGGGATAAGCTTTATAGAAGTATTGAGACAGTCAGTAAAGATGTAAAAGATATTCATACAACAACTGATAAAATTACTAAAAGATTTAATGCAATTAATCAAGTAGAGGTGGAGGAAATTAGTCATGAAGAAAATTAATATAGCTTTACTTATTATTACATTAGTTTGTTCTTTTTTTACAATTATTGGAGAATTGGATAAGGGTATAGTTATTATTTTAAAGGATTCTAGTATTGTTTTAACAGCAACTTTACCTTATATAATTAATAAGTTATTTAATAATAAATTAAATGATGGCGTGATATTTGTTTGGCTTATATTTATTTTTCTAGCTCATTATATGGGGGTGACGGCGGAATTTTATAATAAATGGGAAGGTTTTGACAAGGTTGTACATACTTTTTCTGGTATTTTAACAGCTTATGTTGGTATGTTATTTCTTCCGAAAGGTATTGATAAAATTTGGTTTAGAATATTATTTATTGTTGCTTTTAGTGCGATGTGTGCATTCTTTTGGGAGGTTTTTGAATTTGTTTGTAATATTTTATTTGGTGGAGATGCTCAAAGAGTGGCGGAGACAGGTGTTACTGATACAATGATGGATATGATAGTCGCATTTATTGGAGCTAGTTTATTTAGTATAGGTTATTATGTAAAAGAAAAGGTTAAAAATTAAGAAAAACTATATTTTTTAATTTTTTTCCTTTATAATGGATATAAAGGGGTTGATACCATGGAAGAAAAAATATTAAATATAATTAACAATCATAATAAAGCTTTAACTTATGATGAGATATTGGAAAAACTTTCTGATGAAGAAATTCCTATGTTACCAGATGTTTTAAGTAAATTAATTAAAGAGTTAAAGATCAGATATACTAATAAAGGAAAATATGCGAAGTTTGAGGATAAGTTTCAGAAAATAGGAACTTTTGCAGCTAACAGAAAGGGTTTTGGTTTTGTTATTATTGATGGCGAAGAGAAAGATTATTATATTTCTAGTAATAATGTAAATGGAGCTATCAATGGTGATGAGGTTGTTATTAAAGTAATCGATGAATCGAGACATGAAGCGGCTGTTGAGAGAGTTAATAAACGTAATTTAACTAATATGTTAGTTGGTGAATTTTATAAAAAAGATGGTAAAAATTTATTAAAATTAGATGATGATAAGTTAAATATTATTGTGGAAATTGCTGATGAAGATGCGAAGGGGGCTGTTTCTGGTCATAAGGTTGTTGTAAAGATAGAAAATAAGATAGAGAAGAGTAATTATTATCAAGGTAAAATTATTCGTATTTTAGGTCATAAAGATGACCCTGGTGTAGACATTTTATCGATTGCAGCAAGATATCAAATTAATGATGTTTTTCCTGATGAGGTTATAAAGGAGCTTAAAAGCATTCCAGATGAGGTAAATGAAGCAGAGCTTAAAGGAAGACGTGATTTAACTGGTGAAGTAATATTTACAATTGATGGTGATGATACTAAGGATATTGATGATGCGATTAGTATTAAAAAGTTAGATAATGGTAATTATGTATTAGGTGTTCATATTGCTGATGTGAGTCATTATGTTAAAGAAGGAACGGCTTTAGGTGATGAAGCTTATTTAAGAGGAACAAGCAGTTATCTTGCTAATACAGTTATACCAATGCTTCCTCATAGTCTTTCTAATGGTATTTGTTCGTTAAATCCTAATGTTATTAGATTAACGCTTTCTTGTGTCATGGAAATTGATGACAAAGGAAGGCTCGTGGATAGTGATATTTTTGAAAGTTATATTAAATCTCGCAAACAAATGACCTATAAAAATGTAAATAAGATTTTAAATGAAAATGTTATTCCAGATGGTTATGCGGAGTTTGCGGATGATTTAAGATTAATGGAAGAATTATCTAAAATTATTAGAAAACATAAGTTAGAAAAAGGATATATTGATTTTGATGTACCTGAGCCCAAAATTATTACTGATGAAAATGGAAAAGCTATAGATATTCAAAGACGAATTCAAGATACTGGTGAAAATTTAATTGAAGATTTTATGATCATGGCTAACGAAACGGTAGCTACAACAATTGCTTATATGGATTTACCTTTTATTTACCGCGTTCATGGTTTGCCAGATGAGGAGAAGATTAGAAGTTTTTTAAGTTTTGTAAATATACTTGGTTATAAAGTTAATGCGAATTTAAAAAATATTACCCCTAAGACTATTCAAAATATTTTGAGTCAGTTAAAGGATAAAAAAGAATATAATATATTATCGTCAATGTTACTTAGAAGTATGCAAAAAGCAGTTTATGACAATGTAAATATTGGTCACTTTGGTTTGGCTAGTAAGTTTTACACACATTTTACTTCACCAATTAGAAGGTTCCCTGATTTGACAGTTCATCGATTACTTAGGACATATCTATTTAATCATAATATTGATAACGGGGTTGTCGATTATTATAATAGTACTTTACCGGAGGTGGCTAAACATTCATCTGAAAGAGAAATGGCGGCGACACAGTGTGAGCGAGATGTCGATGATATGAAAATGGCTGAATATATGGAGAGTCATATTGGAGAGGTTTACAAGGGTATTATTAGTACAGTTACTAATTATGGTATTTATGTAGAACTTCCTAATTTAGTAGAAGGCATGATTAAAATAGATCAGTTAGATGACGATTATTATTTTTATGATGAATCTACATTTAGTTTAGTTGGTAAAAGAAGTAAGAAGAGATATATGCTTGGTGAAAAGATTGAAATTATTGTTGATAGTGTAATAAAAGATAAGGGGTTAATTAATTTTAAACCATATAAAAAAGGTGATAAGAATGGAGATATTAAACAGGAAGGCGAAGTATAATTACCAAATTTTTGATACTATAGAGGCTGGGATTGTTTTAACAGGAACAGAAATTAAGTCTTTAAGATTAGGTAAAGCAAACATTAGGGATAGTTATGTAAGAGTTAAAAATAATGAGATGTATATTATAAATATGCATATAAGTAGTTATGAGAATGGTAATATATTTAATCATGATGAAACTAGAGAAAGAAAGTTACTTTTACATAAAAAGGAAATACTTAAGTTTAGAGATAAGATTAAATTAGAAGGTTATACAATAGTACCGTTAAAAGTTTATTTAAAAAATGGACGAGCTAAAGTGTTAATTGGTTTAGCTAAAGGTAAGAAAAACTATGATAAGCGAGAAGATATTAAGAAAAGAGATATTGAGCGAAATATTAGAGCTAGGCTAAAAAAATAAATTTTGCATTAAAGCTTTTATATGTTATAATATAAGAGCTTTATAAATTGGGGCCGTTTTTGGTTTCGACAGGAATATGGAAGGATAAATGGCAAGTCGGAGGGACACGTTAAGTCCAAACTTAAATATAACTGGAAACAGAAATAATTACGTACCAGCATTTGCCTAAGGTTGGCAAGGTACACTCTTTTAATTCTTTAGCTCTCAAAGGATTTTAAGGGTTCGCTTTTAGAGAGATATATCGTTATTTAGCCTAGAGATAATGATGAATTTTATAGGCTTACTGGTAGAGTAGTTGTTAGTTACTAATCTTTACTAGGACATTTTTTAACTAACTAAACTTGTAGATGTTTATTTGGAAGTGTTTCTGGACAGGAGTTCAATTCTCCTCGGCTCCACCAATTTGAAAATAACCGTTGATTTTTCAACTGTTTTAATATACTAAGAAATAGTTTAATTTTTTGTATAATTTAATTAATGTAGTATAATGTTGATGGAGTTATGTTAGTGGTGAAATATTATGAAACATAAGAAAAAAACAATAGATGATTGTGTAAAGGATGCAGAAACTAATTTTTCTTTTCCAATTATTTTAATTATTATTTTATTAATAATTTCTATTTGGACGGAGTACCGTTATATATTATTATTTTTTTGTGTTAGTTATTTTATATAGCAAATCAACTGGAGGTTAGAAAAACTATAAAGAAGATAAAAAAATATTTGATTAATAATAATTTAATGAATAAAATAGGTAATGTTTATTTTTGGAATGCTAAAGATTATATGGTTACTGATAATTATTTTATTATATTAAAAGATCATAAAATTAATGTTTTTAAATATGAAGAGATTGAAAAAATATATAAAAAGACTTTCGTTTGCTTAAGTCGAGTTGGTATGGTTGAAAAATATTTATATATTTATTTGAAAAATGGTGAAGAGTATAAAATTTTAATAAACTCAACACTTGTTAGAAGTGAAGAAGTTATGGATATAAGTGATTTTTTGATTAGTAAAAATATTGAGGTTATAGATAAAGGTGATTGAGATGAAAAAAATATTATTAGATGTTGATGAGGTAGTTTGTTTTTCTGGATTTTTAGGAGCGGTAAATGATTTTATGGGTACTGATTATGAAATAGATGATTTTACAGATTATTATATTGATGAGGTAGCTATACCAAAGGATAGATTTGGTGAATTTAATCAGTTTGTAAACGAAAGAAATTTATATGATAATGCGCATATTTTACCTGGAGCGGTTGAAACTATAAAAAAATTAAATGAATTTTATGATATTTATATTTGTTCATCATGTGTTAATGATTTTGATATTAATGGTTCTGGTAGGATATTTTCAGATAAATACAATTTTTTAATTAGTACTTTGCCGTTTTTGAGTCCTAAACATTTTATTTTTACCAGTGTTAAAAATATGTTTAAAGCTGATATTCAAATAGATGATAGACTATCTAATTTTGATGATGAAATAGAAACAAAAATTTTATTTCCATCATATCATAATAAAGATGTGGCAGATGAAGAATTACAATTAAAAGGTGTTTGCCGTGCGGGAAATGATTGGTACACTGCTTGGAGTGAAATAGAAAAAATGCTTTGTCCTAAAAGAGTTAAGGAGAGAACTTATTGTTTAAAAAAATAGTCAAGTTTTAGTACCTGGCTATTTTTGCTTTTTTAAGGTTTTTGGGTTAATTCCTTGTTCTTGTTCATATTGTTTAATAAGTTTATTTAATGATTTTCTATCAGTAATTAAAGTCATATATTTTTCAGTTGTTTTAAAATGAGCATTTTTAAAATTACCAAAGCCAATTTTATATTCTGATAATCTAGATGTTAGTAAATCGTAATTAAAATAAGTTATTTTTGGAAAATATACTCTTTCTTTGACTTGCTTTGATAAGTCAACATGTTTTCTTATGTGTGAAAATGGTTCAAGTTCAATTGGTAATGATAATGTTTTGTACCCAATAGAAATCATTCCTTTATCAGTATCATGTACTTGATTAATTAAGGAAGTAAAAATTAACTCAAATAATTCTTCAGTTTGATTATCAATTTCTTCTAATGGCATACCTGTCATTTTTGTAAACTCAGCTAAATAAGCTTCTTTTTCTGATTTTTGAGCTGGTGATAGTTCTAATCCTTGTTTTAATAATTCATAATATTTTTGATTCATAATATTCCTCCTAAAAGTGATATATATTTTACATCTTTAAATCATAATAGTCAATATATTTAAAATAATGCTAAAATATAGTATAATTATTTTGTGATGTTTATGGATCAAATTTTTGATGTAAAGATTAATATAATGGATAATGTAGATTTGGATATAATAAATAGTATAGAAGAAAAATGTTTTAAAGGTGAGAGTTTATCACAAAATGAACTTGATTATTATTTAAATTATGTAGTTTATCAAACAAGAGAAATTTTAGCTTTAAATAAAAATAAAGAACTTAATGATTATAGTTTTGATTTTATGTGTGATACGGCTCAGTCAATAATTGCGAGATATTTTGATAAATTACACATATCTTATAAACCGGTAGAAACGGGAAAGGCTATTACTAATGATATTTTGGGTCATAGTTTTTTACTAGCTGATTTTACTGTTGATGGAGAAGTTAAAACTTATATTTTAGATCCTACTTATAATCAATTTTTTGATGTAGATAGATGTAACGAGAATAATTTTAAGATAATTAATGGAGTTGTAGTTAAGACTCCAGATTTAGGTTATTTTGCTTTAAAAAGTGATGAAAATACGCAAAATGTGGTTAAAAGTTTAATTCGATCTGGTTATATTGAATTAACTGAATCTAATGCGAAAATATATGGTGATTTATTTTATAAAACTAAAGTAGGGAATATTAATTATTTTAATACTAAATTAGAAATGGCAGGATCTATTTATATAAAAAGTTTTAAAAAATCGGAAGGAAGATTGACTTATACGTCTGAGGCTTTAGAAGATATGGAAATGTGTTTAAATCCTATTTATAAAAATAATTTAAAAAAAACAGTATAATTTTGTTATAACTTTCCACAATATATATTGAGGAGGGAAGTTATGAGAAAAGTATTATATTTTATAGTAGCAGCACTTTTACTTACTGGTTGTAGCTGCACGGCTAATATGGGTAATACACCGACCAAAAAAGTTGAAGAATATCTAAATAAGTATCAAACTAATGACGACGATGTAGTTAGTGATTTAGATGATGTTTTAACTAATGATACTACTTTAACTGATGATGAGAGAGATCAGTATAGTGATTTTATGAAAACTCATTATCGTGATATGCAGTATGAGATAAAAGATGAAACTATAGATGGTGATACAGCTACAGTTAATGCGGAAGTTACAGTTAGAAATTATGCTGATGCGGTAAATGAAGCTAATGAGTACCGTTTAAATAATGCAGATAAATTTGATGATACTAATACTTTTGCTAGTTATAGATTAGATAAATTAAAAGAAGTCACTGATATGGAAACTTATACGATTACTTTTCATTTAACTAAAGATAATGAAGAGTGGAAAATTGATAATTTATCTGATGATGATTTAAGAAAAATTAGTGGTTTATATGGTGTTACTGATGTTAATACAATAAACGATGATACAGATACAACTATTGATGATGGTAAAACTGATAATAATGATAATGGTATTGTCGGTGACGCTATAGATGATATTTCTGATGGCATTCAAGATACTACTGATGATATTGCTGATGGAGTAGACGATACAAATAAAAATAATTAAGTGGACATATTTTCCACTTTTTTTGTATATATTTTTTTAGGTGATATTGTGAAAAAATTAATTTTTTTATTAATTTTATTTTTACCTTTTAAAGTTTTTGCTTATGGTACGAGTGCTAAGTCGGCGATTTTGATGGATATGGATAGTGGCAGAATTATTTATGGTAAAGATGTTCATTATGTTCAAAGCGTAGCTTCAATTTCGAAAATTATGACGGCAATAGTAGCTATTGAAAATAGTGATATAAAAAAGGAAGTGACAATTGGTGATGAAGTATTAAAAGCATATGGTTCAGGTATTTATGTACAGATTGGGGAAAAAATAAAGTTAGAGGATTTACTTTATGGACTGATGCTTAGGAGTGGCAATGATGCTGCACTAGCAATTTCAGTGGCAGTAGCTGGGGATACAGATAAGTTTGTTAAAATGATGAATGAAAAGGCCAAGGAACTTGGAATGAAAAATACAACTTTTAATAATCCAAGCGGTTTAGATGAGGAAAAAGGCAATTTTTCTTCAGCTTATGATATGGCAATTCTTATGAGTTATGCAATGAAAAATGAAGATTTTAGAAAAATTACAGGAACTAAAGATCATACGGTTAAAACTGATAAAAATGTTTATAAATGGCATAATAAAAATAGATTACTTTCTTCTTATAAATATATTACTGGTGGGAAGACGGGCTTTACTAAAATAGCTAAAAGAACTTTAGTGACAAGTGCTAGTAAAGATGGGGTTAATTTGACAGTTGTCACAATCAATGATGGTGATGATTGGGATGACCATAGGAATTTATATGAAGAGGCTTTTCAGGAATATACCTCTTATATTATATTAAATAAAGGTGAGTTAAGTATTTTAGGAGAAAATTATTATGATAACGATACGCTTTATATAAAAAATAATTTTAAGTATTTACTTAGAAAAGATGAAGAGTCTATTTTAAAGTTAAAGTTTGAAATTAATAAAAAAAGAAAATATAAAAGTGGTGATAAAGTAGGGAATGTAAAGGTTTATTTAGGTGATGAAGTAGTTCATGAAGAGAAAATTTATGTAAAAAAAGGTAAAACAAAGACGAGTTTTTGGAACAAAATTTTAAGCTGGTTTAAACATGATTAATAAACTTTGGATTTTTTTAATTATTTCTGGTTCTTTATGTTTACTTTTGACAGGTAAAAGCGATGTTTTAAACACACAAATACTTTCTTCTGGAAAAGCTACTTTGGAACTTGTAATGCAGATTTTCCCATTAGTTTCTCTTTGGCTTGGGATTATGAACATTGCAAAAGAATCAGGATTACTAGAAAAAGTTTCAAAATTTATCTATCCAGTTTTACATAAAATTTTCCCAGAAATTCCTAAAGGACATGAGGCTTTTAGTTATATTTCGTCTAATATTGTAGCCAATATGTTTGGCTTAGGTAATGCAGCTACTCCTTTTGGACTTAAAGCAATGGAATCGTTACAAAAATTAAATAAAAATAAGAAGGTTGCGAGCCGAAGTATGATTACTTTTTTAGTAATCAATACTTGTGGGCTTTGTGTAGTGCCAACGACAATTATTTCACTTAGAATGCTTTATGATAGTAAAGATCCATCTTTTATAGTTATTCCTTGTTTAATTATAAGTTTTATTTCACTTTTGTTTGGACTTTTGATAGATAGAATTTGGAGTAAAAAAGAAGGCGATAAGAGATGAAGAGTATATCTAGTTTATTTATTCCTGTATTAATACTTGTAGTAATTATATATGCAGCTTATAAAAAGGTTAATGTTTACGATAGTTTTATAAAAGGAGCTAAGGAAGGAATACCAATGGTTGGTTCAATGTTTTTTTCCTTACTAGCTATGATATTTGGAGTAAATATATTTTTAAATAGTGGAATTATTGATTATTTTTTTGCTTTTTTAAAGCCAATTTTAGTTTTAATTAATATTCCAGTAGAAGTCTTGCCAGTGGCGATTATGCGACCACTTTCGGGAAGTTTTGGTTTAGCTTTACTCAATGATATGTATAAGATATATGGTCCAGATAGTTTTGTTAGTATTTTAGCTTCAATTATTCAAGGATCTAGTGATACGACTTTGTATGTAATTACTTTATATTTTGGAACGATTGGAATTAAGAAAATTAGATATGCTTTATGGGTAGGGCTACTTACTGATTTATTTATGGTGATATTAGCTTTAATTATTGTTCCCTTGTTTTTTTAAGAGTTATTATGTATAATTTTTATAGGTGATTTTTGATGGAAAGATTACAAAAGATTATTGCGAATAGTGGCTACTGTTCTAGGAGAAAAGCAGAAGAGTTAATTAATGCTGGTAAAGTAAAAGTAAATGGTGAGATTGTAACTTCTTTAGGAAGTAAAGCAAGCTATAGTGATACAATTATAATTAACGGGGTTACTTTAAAGTTAGAGCCTAAAGAATATGTGTTACTTTACAAACCACGCGGAGTAGTGTCAAGTGCGCATGATGATAAGGGACGTAAAACAGTTGTCGATATTATCGATAGTGAAAATAGATTATATCCAGTTGGAAGGTTAGATTATGATACGAGTGGAGTTATTTTACTTACTAATGATGGTGAGCTCACTAATTTACTTATTCACCCATCACATGAGGTTGAAAAAGTTTATGTAGCTAAGATAGATGCAGTTGTCGATCCTAATTTAGTTAAAAGTTTAAGTAATGGAGTTATTATTGATGGTAAAAAAACTGGAAGGGCTAAAGTTAAAATTAAAAAAATAGATAAAAAGAAAAAAAGTTCATTAATAGAACTTACGATTTATGAGGGAAGAAATCATCAAGTTAAGAAAATGTTTGAAGCGATTGGTTATAAGGTTTCTAAACTTAAAAGAGAAAAATTTGCGGGCCTTACTTTAGCTGGTTTAACATCTGGAGAATATAGACATTTAAATATAAAAGAAGTCAAAACATTGTATGCGGTAGCTAAAAAATAGCTACTTTTTATTTTGAATATTAAAATTAATTATTGATAGTTCCATACTTTTTTCCATTTTAGAAAAAGAAAACATTTTAGTTTTCTTCTTTAATTTCAATGGCCTCGGTTGGACAACATTCAGCGGCCATTTTTACATCGTCATTGATTTCATCTTTAACTACTTTTGCTAGTCCATCATCATCAAATTCAAAAACTGTAGGACAAGTAGCTGTACATGCACCACAGCCGATGCATTTATCTTTATCTACTATTACTTTTGCCATGTTTTTTCCTCCTATCCAAATTATAATTAAAAATCTTTTAAAAAGCAATAGCTGACCTTTTAAAAATAATTAAAATATGATATTATTAATAATAAGAGGTGGTACGGGTGGCATCGAGAATGGAGAGGTATTACAAAAAAGAGACTCAAGGTAATTCTAGAACTAAACGTAATACAAGGCTTTATAATAGTATATATTCTTATGGTAAATATAGTAATATTGAGGGAATTGCATCTATTGATAATACGAACCAGATAGATATTACAAAAGTTAAGAAGATGCTTGAAACTAGGGAAAAGTATCAAGCTGAAAGAAGATATAGAAGATTAACTGATGAGAATAAGCAGATTGTAGAGTTACCTAAGGTTACTAAAAAATATAAAGAAGATGAAGATAGAACTTATGATATAATGGATGTTCTATCTAAGGCTAGGGAGAAGAAAGAACCTGATGATAAAGAAAGAGTTCT
>CALVRK010000010.1 GCA_944358565.1 uncultured Bacilli bacterium | reverse complement strand
CTAACCTCACTTAAAGGAACTCCCACAATTAACTTACTAATTATATCAGTAGTTTGCTTAACCTCAGCTTTACTGACATTACCATCAATAACTACATTACGGTTTTCCACATGTCCTTTATCAGTGATAACAATAGCAATCATTTTATTATCATCAATTGGCACTACCTCAACTTTGGCAATTTTATTATCACTAGAAGAATGACCTAAAACTACCGCTGTGTAATGCGTAAGCTCTGAAACAATTTCCATACTTTTCGTAATCGCATCAGAAAGTACTAATGCATTATTTGAAAATATCTGTTTCAGTTTTAACATATCTTCACCATTTAACTCCTTTGGAACCATGATATTATCGACATAATATCTGTATCCCTTATCACTAGGAATTCTACCAGATGAAATGTGCGTTTTTTGTAGAAGTGAGAGACCTTCCAAAGCTGCCATTTCATTTCTAATAGTCGCACTCGAACACTTCATCTTTTTACATAAAGCTTTCGAGCTAACTGGGGTTGCTGTCTTAATGTAATTTTCAACAATTAATTTTAAAAGTTCTTCCTGCCTTTTTGTTAGCATCTCATCACCTCTTTTAGCACTCTTTTTTACTGACTGCTACTTCATTATAACATTGTATGCTAGCACTGTCAATATATGACTGCTAAAAAACTACAATTTTTTTCAAAAACCATTAAAACCTCTTAAAATACTCGCTATAAAAGCGACTGCTTACGCAGTCGCTACTTACTTATATTTGCTTTATATTTTTCCTTATACCTTCATTTCTTTCACATATTTTATTTCTATATATTTCCTTTTAAGACCATCGAATATTTATATTCCACTCATTATTTTGTTCTTTATCATAAAACTAAAAGACCTGATTAGAATGTCAAAATTATATGAAACACATCCTATTTACCATGTTAATCCCAAAGTTCGGTTCAAAATTTTCGAAGGTAAACCTCCAAAATTTTGAACATTTTTCGAGGTATCGCTTTCGCTCACCCCGTTTCCAAACCCTTCGGGCTTGCCTTTATTCTTTTCTTATTTTATCATGAAACAATTTTAAACGGATCTAATGAAGTCCCACTTCCACTTAATGTGATATCAGATTTTAGATATACGGCGGGACGCGGCGCATAGTCGGAAAGGTACGCACCGTTATTGTACAAGAAACCATCAACAAGGACATACCAAACGCTGGTAGAGCTGCCAGCGTTCGGAGAAATTGTCCACCAATAACTTCCTGATATATACATCCAATTTGTAGTACGACACATTTCAGAATTCATATTTAAATCCATCATACTCTCACAACTTGCTACATTTGAATTTGCTAACGCATAATCACTTAAACTAATTAAACCAACACTACCATTCCATGTTGTTTCTTTTTCATCTTCTATCACTTTATTTATCTCTCCTTCTTGATTATCCTCGAAAGAAGGAGCTCCTATTCCCCATGTATGTGATACTATATTATCTTTTATTGATGAATCTAAATTTGTATAATATTCTCCATTTAAATATGTATTTAATGTTGCTGGTCTTGTCCAATTATTTGAATTAGTACTGTCCCATGCTTGATTTGATAATAAATCATTCTTTAGTATCTTATATGTTCCATCGGTTTCTTTTGCTACTATTCTCCAAATCTCTCCATTATCAAACTCTATATAATTATTTGGATTGGCTCCTTTATATACATATCTTCCTGATTCATATGTATCTTCATATAAGCCATCACCACTTTCAACTATTTCTACTGGTTGTCCTCCTATACTTGGTCCTGTAACTGGTGGCACATATCCTTCTGGTGCTTGACTATAATCTAATGTTACTTTTAAATCGGCTGTTAAATCAGATGGTTGCTCTGTTACATTATTATATTTTACTATTACTGTAAGCATTGCGGTTTCTTTAGATCTTAATAACGATCCTTCTTCTATTCCTTTTACTTCAAAGCCTATAGCTGGATTTGTACTTTCTGGAATAGTTATTTTATCTAATTTGGCATCGATGTCTCCTTCATTTAATACAGTTACATCATACTGCATTGTATCGCCTGGGCTTGTTAGTGTTGTTCTAAAAGTTGCTGTTGTATCAGTATGTGTTGGGGCTGATGCGTTTGTTGGAGTTCCGTTTACTACTTTACTTTGGATATCTGTTATTTTTACACTCCAATTACTTGTTATATTACTTGTTCCACTTATTTTTAATTGACTTTGAAAAGCCGCATATCCTACTCCCATTATTACTAATATCATGCATAAGCCAGCAATAATATAGTTTCTTTGAGTCCTATTAAACCTTCTTTTCATTTTTCATTTCTCCTTACTACTATTATGAATAAATTATTTTTTTCTATTCTACATTTTAATTATAAAACATTTTTAAACATAAAACAACAATTATTCATTATCCTACTTTTACTTTACATAACTACTTTATCAAAAAAAAAAAAAAAAAACAAGTAATATTTTTGAAAAATCATTTTTTTTATATTTATTTTTTATTTTTTTTTTTTCATAAAAAAATAAAAATATTTTAATACTTATATAAATTATTTAAAAACTCTTCTTCATCCCAAATAGTAATACCTAAATCTTTAGCTTTAGTAAGTTTACTACCTGCTTCTGCTCCGGCAATAACTACACTAGTTTTCTTACTAACACTACTGCTTACAGTACCACCTAACTCTTCTATTCTTATTTTAGCTTCATCGCGAGTAAATCTTTCTAAAGAGCCAGTTAATACAAAAGTCTTACCAGTAAACATAGTCTCTTCTGTACTAACCTCTTTAAGATAACTCATATTAACTCCATCTTCCTTAAGCTTATTAATTAAATTAATATTATTTTCATCTTTAAAAAAATCATAAACACTTTTAGCTATAATATTTCCAATATCTTTAATACTAGCTAAATCATCAAAACTAGCCTTCATCAAATTATCCATATTCTTAAACTCTCTAGCAAGTATATCAGCTGTTTTAGTACCCACATGACGAATAGAAAGTCCAAATAATAATCTTTCTAAAGAATTATTTTTACTTTTATCTATCTCATCTAATAACTTTTCAATACTTTTTTCTCCAAAGCCTTCAAGCTCTTTTAGCTCTTCTTTATGTTCATATAAATGATAAAAATCATCATCATCTTTCAAATAGCCTAAATTATAAAAATCTTCGATTATTCTATCCCCAAAACCAATAATATTCATCGCATGACGAGACGTAAAATGGAATAATTTCTCTTGTTTTCTAGCTGGGCAGTGTTCATTCAAACAATAATAAGCGGCTTCATCCTCTTTTCTAGTAAGCTTTTCTCCACATATCGGACACTTTTCCACCATATTAAATTTTCTCTCAGTGCCATTTCTTCTTTCCACAATCGGTTTAACAACCTCTGGAATAACATCTCCCGCTTTCTTAATTGCAACAATATCACCGATCCTTATATCTTTACTTAAAATATAATCCTCATTGTGAAGTGTTGCTTTAGAAATCAAAGAACCCATAACACGCACTGGTTCCAAAATCGCACTAGGTGTTACTTGCCCTGTTCTTCCAACCGTACAAATAATATCTTTAACTCTAGTTAAAACCTCTTCCGCTGGAAACTTATAAGCTATCGCCCATTTTGGACATCTCGCAGTATATCCTAATCTCTTTTGATCATTTAAATCATCAACTTTAATAACTATACCATCAATCTCATAAGGTAAAGTAGGTCTTATCTTGGTATATTCACTAACATATTCCATTAACTCATTAATATTATTCACTATTCGATTATTTGGATTAATCACAAAACCAAGTTCACCCATAAAATTAAGTGCATCGTGATGTGTATAAATATTATAATCCTCTGGATCAGGTAAATGGTAAATAAAACAAGATAAATTACGGCTTGCTGCCACTTTAGAATCTAACTGCCTCACACTTCCAGCAGCCGCATTACGAGGATTGGCAAAATTAGCTCCATTCTCATTTAACTTTTTAAAAGAAGCTTTACTCATATAAATTTCCCCGCGAACTTCAATATCAATCGGCTTTTTTATCTTAAGTGGAATATCTTTAATCGTCTTCGCATTATGCGTAATATCTTCACCAGTTACCCCGTCTCCTCGCGTAGCTGCCCGAACTAATTCACCATTTTTATATAAAAGTGAAACAGATAAACCATCCATTTTAAGTTCTGCAACGTATTTAGGATGTGGTACTACTTTCTTAACCTTCTCATCAAAATCAATTATCTCTTCTTCGTTAAAAATATCTCCAAGTGATAACATTGGAATTTCATGTCTAACCTTTTTAAATGATGAAATAACTTCACTACCAACCCTTTGAGTTGGTGAATCTATCTTCTTAAATTCAGGATGAGCTTCCTCTAACCTCATAAGCTCTTCCATATATCTATCATATTCTTGGTCTGTAATTGTTGGATTATCATTCACATAATAATCATGGTTTGCTTTATTAATAATTTCTGTAAGTTCTGCTATTCTTTTTTCTATCATATTTTTCACCAATAATATTATATAAAATAACTAAATAAACTTCAATTCTTAAAATAAAATTTTAAAAAATAACAAAACGAAAAATATCAGTAAATAAAATTACCAATATTTTTATTTTTTACAAAGTATTTTACCACTTTCAAATAATCTTTCTGGATAAACACCTTCTTTAATATATTCATTGATAGCCTCTACTAACTCATCTTTATCTTCTCTATAAGTTACACCATGCCATTTAGAATTAGTTCCTTTTACTTTAAAACAAATATTACCAGCTTCAATCTCACTATTAATAATATCAGGTACTAAATATTCGCTATCTAACTTACCAATATTATCATCTAAAAACTTAGCAAAATTGTCCACAATAATATCTTTTATTTCAGATGTAAATCCAAATAAATTGACCGTAACTAAAGTATCTAAAGAGGTTTCAAATTCAGCACTTCCATCTAATGGTTTAGCTATAACATAACCATCATGTGCCTCTATTTTACTTTCTTTAATTCCCATTAAATTGCCATCTTTAGCAATAGCAATGCCTCTTTTAACACTTCCATTTTTAGACAAAGTATTACCTACTTCATAACACAATGCAAGTCCTTCATTTTCATTTGTATTATTTTTAACATAATCAAATAAAACCTTATATGCATCAGCACCATAAAAATCATCTGCATTTATAATCGCAAAAGATCCATTAATCAAATCTCTCGCACTATAAATGGCTGCCCCAGTTCCCCAAGGTTTAACTCTTGACTTAGGACATTCATACCCATTAGGTAAATCTGTAAGTTCTTGAAAAGCGTATTCAACTTTAATTTTATCTTCTATCCTCTTTCCAATTGTCTCCCTAAAATCATCATAAAAATCTTTTCTAATAATAAAAACCACCTTATTAAAACCAGCTTTAATAGCATCGTAAACTGAATAATCGATAATAAACTCACCATTTGGTCCTACTGGATCCATCTGCTTAAGTGAACCATATCTACTTCCCATGCCAGCCGCCATAACTACTAAAATATAATCCAAAACAATACCTCCTATTAATTATTTTTATTAAGTGCCCCATAAGTAAGTGCGAAAACTGCAATACCTATTAAAACAAATGCTAACCACATAAATGGATTATTATGATTCTCTTCAAGCCAAGCTTTAGCTGGCTCAATAAATTCATTAATAGAATCAATAATTGATAACATTCTCATAAAATCACCTATACCTTTCTAATACTTTTATGACCTTTCATTATTTTTATTATTCCATAAGGATGATTAAAAGCAATTGATAAAACTGAACCTAAAGCCACAATCACACCTTCACCATAAATATCATGAATAACATGATCACCCACATTATATTCAGCCATTTTATCTATCATCTCTTCCTTATTAAACTTAATATCTTCTTTAACATCCTTTTCTAAATATTCTTCATTAATTTCAGCAATAAACCTACTTGGTGGATTACAATTTGTATTTCCATAAAGCATCCTTCTACTCGCATTTACTAAAGTAAGCGTCTTTCTAGCCCTAGTCACAGCCACATAGCAAAGACGTCTTTCCTCCTCTATTTCATCTGGACTATCTAGACAATTAGAATGAGGAAATAAACCTTCTTCTAAACCAATAATAAATACGTGATCAAACTCTAATCCTTTAGCCGAATGAATTGTCATTAAAGTCACTACATCATTGTTATTTTTATGTTCCTCCATATCAGAAACTAAACTTATTTCAAGTAAAAACTCTTCTAATGAAATAACACCGTTATTCTCTTCAAAATTTTTCGTAATTGACTTAAATTCTTCTAAATTCTCAAGTCTAACTTCAGCCTCCAAAGTCTTAGAATTTTCAAGTTCCCTTCTCATACCAGATTTAGTTAAAATAAATTCAACTAACTCTGTAAGTGACATGTTTTCGCTTTCTTGTTTTATTCTTTCAATTAATTTTTTAAACTCAAGCTCTTTACCACTATCAATAGCCTCATATAAAGATACACCTTTATCTAAAGCTTTAGTAGCCAAATTTTCTATCGTTTTAGGTCCAATTTGTCTTTTAGGTACATTTATAACCCTCATCAAACTAACATCATCATTAGAGTTATAAATAAGTTTTAAATAACTAATTAAATCCTTAATTTCTTTTCGGTTATAGAAATAAAAACTTCCAACTACTTTATAAGGGATATTTTCTCTAAGTAAAGCTTCTTCCATATTACGTGACTGTGCATTAGTTCTATATAAAACAGCAATATTAGACTTTTCTTCTCCGCTAATAATTAATTTTTTTATCTTTTCCATCACATAATTTGCTTCATCTTTCTCATCGTAAGCTCGGTGATATCTTATCTTAGTGCCATCATCATTTTTAGTCCATAAATTCTTCTCTTTTCGCTGTTTATTGTGTTTAATAATATCATTCGCAACATTTAAAATATTTCCTGTCGAACGATAATTTTCTTCAAGTGGAATAACCTTCGCATCTGGATAATCTTTCTCAAAATTTAATATATTTCTAAAATTAGCCCCTCTAAATCCATATATTGATTGATCTAAATCACCAACAACACATATATTTTTATATTTTTTACTAAGCATCTTAATCAATATATACTGTGCCTCATTAGTATCTTGATATTCATCTACTAATATATATTTAAATCTCTCTTGATACTTTTCTAAAACCTCTGGAAACTTTTTAAATAACTTAATCGGAAGTAATAACAAATCATCAAAATCCATTGAATTATTTTTAAAAACCTTTTTTTCATATTTTCTAAAAACTTCCAATACTATTTCCTCATATTCTGAATTTGCAAACCTACTATAATAATTACTATCCATAAGCTCATTTTTCGCACTACTTATTTTATTTCTAATAGCTCTTGGATTGTAAACCTTAGGATCTAAATTCATCTCCTTTAAAATTTTCTTAATAATCGTTAAACTATCATCGCTATCTAAAATTGTAAAATTTTTATCAAAACCAAGTTTATCATAATTTTCTCTAATTAAAAGTAAACCCAATGAATGAAACGTCGATATCTGCATCTTATAAGCATCAGACCCTAACATCTTAAATGCCCTTTCCTTCATCTCTTTAGCAGCTTTATTAGTAAACGTAATAGCAAGTATATTATAAGGATTAACTTCTTTTTCATTAACTAAATAAGCTAGTTTAGTTGTTAAAACTCTTGTCTTCCCACTTCCTGCTCCCGCTAAAACTAGTAAAGGACCGTCAGGCCACTTAACAGCTTCTTTTTGTTTATCATTTAATGTGCTTAAGTCCATTTACTATCACCACCACATACCAACATTATATCAAATTTTTTTAAATTTTTTTCAAAAAAAGAAGGAAAAGTGTTATTGCGCGCCGTATATTAATCTATGAAGGGAGGTGAATAGTCCTAAAAGATGGTCACACATGTATTAGAAAGTATGAATGAAATTATTACAAATGAGTATGATACAAATCACAAAGCACTTGATATTGTTGCCAGTGACCGAAGCGAAACAAACATTCTTGCCTTAGAAAATGGAACCGTAACTACTGTCGTAAATCATATCAAAGGTCCAAACCATAAAAGTAAAGGTTTAGACACTTATGGAAATTATGTCAAAATAAAACAAAATAATGGTAAAACTGCCCTATATGCGCATATGAAATATGACTCAATTAAAGTATCAAAAGGACAGTATGTTGAAAAAGGTAGTGTTATCGGAACCATTGGTGAAACTGGCAACGCCTACGGAAAGCACTTGCACCTAGAAATCCACGCTTCAGATAATATCAAAGAAAACCCTATAATATCTTTAAATACTCAAGTAAATGAAAATCGTGTTACTGAAAAACAAAATGAAAACATACCTACCTCACAAAATTTAAACCAAAATAATCATACAAAACAAATCCCAAAACAAGAAGAAAATATTTCATCTAGTAACACCCAAACTGAATACTTGAATGCCAATAACTATAAACACGGATCAATTGTTGATGCTTTAAAATCAATCGGCATCAATAGTTCATATAGCTATCGAAAAAAATTAGCCCAAGCAAATAATATTAAAAATTATCATGGTTCATACTTTCAAAACATTCAAATGTTAAATCTTTTAAAACAAGGAAAATTAAAAAAAGTCTAAATAGATTTTGCAGCACTATTTAGATTTTTTTTGATTAAATTTCTTAAAAAACTCATTTAAACTTTCTTCAAACGCTTTTCCTCTCTCATAATTAAATTCTTTACTTATAACAAATCCATCATCAAAATCCATATCATAAACAATATCAACATGCGCTTTTGAAATTTGTTTGACTAACTCATATATTGCCTTCATTTGATTTTCAGTAACTTCATCCGGCAAAAATAACATACCATATTTACCATTTCGATTCCCAGAAATATTAATATATACAACATTATTAAGCCAAGTTAAAAAATAAATTGGGACATCTGGTTCACATCTATCCGTAATTCTTTGAAAAATTGAAACATTAGGATATTTTTCTCTAGCATATTCTAAAAGACAATCAATATGATAATCACACTCACCTATCGGCCCAACAAAATCTACATGTCCATCTACATCATTACTTTTATCATTAACACCATTAATTATTAAAGCTTTATAATTATCGATACTTTCCATCTTATATCCTTCTTTCAGTTTTTAAATTAGATTTCGTAATAAAATTTGCTATATCATCTTTTTGAATTTCACTTACTTCTTTTCCAATTACCATACCTTCTAATAACGACAAATCATACACCCATACTATATTAAACTCTAAAACCGTATCGACAAATTTTAAAAGACGATCTATTTGTTTTAAAGACATCTTTTTCGGTAAATATAGCATACCTCTTTTTTCATCATCAACTGAAACATTTGTAAATATAACATTATTTAAAAGTGATAAATAATAAACTGGCATATTCGGTTCATCCATATAATCAATTTTATCAAAACCAGAAATATTAGGATATTTCTTAGAAGCATAATCCATCAAACACTGTGCATGATAAGTGTAATTAAATTTATAACCTAAATAATTAATATTACCATTATCATCTATAATAGCTGCCATATATTCTTCCATTAAATCATCTTACCTTCCTTTTCACGCAAGCTACTTTATCAAAAAAATTATCCAATGTTTCATTATTTTCATTTCCATCAACATAATTAACAATGCCTTCTAGAAATATTTCATCATCTAATCTAGTTAAATTATAATCTATATAAATTGGAGTTCGTTCAAATGAATTAAATAAATCGTATAAAGCCGTCTTTTGCTTTTCAGTAATTTGTTTTGGCACAAAAAGTAAACCATATCCTTTTGAATGTAAGTATACAATATCACCAAAAGCATTTAAATAAATTATAATTTCATTATTACTTTTTTTATTATCCGCATTAATAGCTTCAGCTAAAGAATTATAATAAGTATATAAATAATCTTTTAAAGCATCAAGATGAAACCTATACTCATCAGTTTTTCCAAAAAAACGAATTATTTCATCTTCATTAGATCCTGTTATAACTACTAACTTATAATCATTTACATTAAGCATCCTCATCTCATCTCCTATGATGTTTTACCGCCATACCACTCATATATTCTTCTATTGCTTCTTTTAAAGTATAATCATTATCCATACCTATTGTCCTAAACATTATGTTTTTTCCTACCTCTTTTAAATTATAACAAATTCCAATTTTTTGATTACCTAAATCGATATTATCCAAAGTTTCTAACTGTTCATCAGTTAATTTGTTAGGAAAATAAAACATTCCAAAATTCATATCATTAAAATAAATTATATCACCAAAAGCACTAATTTGATAAGCAAAACGTTCTCGCACATTCCCAACCGTTAAATTATCAGTATTAATACTTGGAAAATTTAAATGAATATAGTCTAACAAATATTTAACATGAAGTCTTTGTTCATTCACATTACCCATTATATGTGGTATTCCACTTTCATCAATTATTGTAACTTTACTATCAATTACTCTTTTATTCATATTATTTTCCTTTCATTTACCTCTTTAAATGTGAACTTTTCAAAATACGCATTCATCGCTTCGCTTAAATTATATTCGCCATTTGCTCCAACTATCTCATAATTTACAAATGAACCAAAATCAGTCGGATCAAAACATATTGCTACCGTTTCATCACCTAAATCTAAACTTTCAAGAACTTTTATTTGTTCTTTAGAAAGGTTATTTGGAAAATAAAACATCCCATATTTTAATCCTTCATGTACATTATTGTAAAATACTATATATCCAAAATTACCAAAATGATATGCATAAACATCTCTTCGGTATTCATCAGTTAATAATGATAATTCAGGCTCAGAAGGATATGTTTCATTAAAATATTCAAATAAATAATCCACATGAAATGTAGGATCTCCCACTTTACCCATCATATTTATATTACCTTTATCATCTATTAAAGCAACCTTACACTCCCCAATATGCATATAAAATCACCCACTTACATTTTACCACATTTTTTAAAACCTTTTCAAAAATTAAGAATATAATACTATGGAATTAGAAAGGAGAGGGATTTTTGAAAAAATTTATTATTATATTATTAGCTGTCGGCCTAATTATCACTGGATTTTTTGTTTTTAAACCCAAAGAAGAAAAAACAAATTTAAAAAAAGTGAAAGTTGCCGAAGTGACCCACAGTATCTTTTATGCACCGCAGTATATTGCGCATTCATTAGGATACTTCGAAGAAGAAGGCTTAGATGTTGAAATCATATTAACTTCGGGTGCTGATAAAGTCACCGCTGCAGTTTTATCAGGCGACGTTCAAATTGGATTCTGTGGTAGCGAATCAACAATATATGTTTATAATGGCGGGCAAGAAGATTATTTAATAAACTTTGCTGGATTAACAAAAAAAGATGGTAGTTTCTTAGTTGCTAGAGACAAAACAGATAATTTTAAATTAGAAGATTTAAAAGGAAAACATATCATTGGTGGTCGTGAAGGTGGTATGCCAGCTATGACTTTAGAATATGCCTTAAATATTAATGGTATTAAAAGTAGTGAAACCAACATTGATACTAGTATTGACTTTGCATCTATGTCAGGCGCATTTATAGGTGGAACCGGTGATTATGTTGCTCTTTTTGAACCAACAGCATCAGAACTTGAAAAAGAAGGATATGGTTATATTGTAGCTTCTATCGGAGAATTAGGAGGCGATGTTCCATACACCACTTACAACGCTAAAAAAAGTTATATTAAACAAAATCCAGATGTCATTGAAGGATTTACTAAAGCTATTCAAAAAGGCTTAGATTATGTTCATAATCATACGAGTGAAGAAATAGCCAAAAACATCAAAGATTACTTCCCTGATACATCCGACGAAGATCTAATAAAAATCGTACAAAGATATAAAGATATCGATTCATGGTATGATACAACCTATATTTCTGAAGATGATTTTAAACACATCCAAGAAATCGTTAAAAACGCGGGTCAATTAGATGAAAATGCACCTTACTCAAAATTAATAGATAATAAATACGCAAAAAAATAATGAATATTTTAAAAGTTAAAAATTTAAGAAAAATTTATCACACTAAAAATAACGAAATTTTAGCTGTAGATAATTTTTCTTTAAATTTAAAACAAGGTGAATTCATCGCCATTGTTGGACCTAGTGGCTGTGGAAAAAGTACTGTACTTTCCATATTATGTGGTCTAGATAAAGCTTCTAGCGGAACCATTGAAATTGATCCAAATCTAAAATTTGGTTACATGCTTCAAGGAGATAATCTCTTTGATTGGCGCACCATATATAAAAATTGTTTGATCGGTTTAGAGCTTGAAAATAAACTAACTAAAGAAAATATTGAATATGTTAATAACTTATTAGATACATATGGATTACAAGACTTTAAAAAAGCCTATCCTAATAATTTATCCGGCGGTATGCGGCAACGTGTATCACTCATTAGAACCTTAGCCACTAAACCAGATATTTTATTTTTAGATGAACCATTTTCAGCATTAGACTACCAAACTAGATTAGCTGTTTCCGATGATGTCTACAAAATTATTAAAAAGGAGAAAAAAAGTGCCATTATGGTTACACATGATTTATCTGAAGCTATTAGTATGGCAGATAGAGTTATTGTCATGTCACCAAGGCCAAGTAAAATTAAAAGTATTTACGAAATAAAACTAACCGGCAAATCAACACCTATTCAAAATAGAAAAGCTAAAGAATTTGCCTACTATTATGACAAAATTTGGAAGGACATTGATTACCATGTATAGTAAAGAACATAAAGAATATTTAAAAAAAATAAAAAGATCAAATTTCCTTGTTCGTCTAACCCAAATAGCACTCATCGTTTTATTTATCTTTATTTGGCAATATGCGGCTGATAATAATCTCATTAATACATTTATTGCCTCAAGCCCAAAATCAATCATAAAAACCATAATAAGCTTATATAAGGATGGTTCTTTATTTCATCACATTTGGATTACCTTTTATGAAGTCATAATTAGCTTTTTAATCGGCACTATTGGTGGAATTATAATTGCTACTATCCTTTGGAGATTTAAATTCATATCTAGAGTATTAGATCCATATTTAACTATATTAAATAGCTTACCTAAAGTTTCTCTAGGACCTATTATAATTATCATTGCTGGTGCAAGTACTAAATCTATTATCATCATGGCTTTATTTATCTCTGTTATTGTAACAATAATAAACGTTCACCAAGCCTTCACTTCTACCGATGAAAGTAAAATTAGACTTTTAAAAAGTTTTAAAGCCAAACCTTATCAAATTTATTTTAAATTAATTTTACCAAGTAATTATAAAAATCTAATAAGTTCTTGCAAAGTAAACATCGGATTAGTATTTATCGGTGTTATCATGGGCGAATTTTTAGTATCAAAAGCTGGTGTCGGTTATTTAATTATGTATGGTTCACAAGTATTTAATTTAAATCTAGTAATGACTGGTATTATTTTGCTTGCCATCATGGCTAGTTTAATGTATTATTTAATTGTTTTCATAGAAAAAAGGCTAACAAAATAGCCTTTTTTGTGTAAATAAAATATAATTTTATTAAGAAGTTATAAACCTCCATTTTTGAGCTGCTGTTTGATTACAAGTATATACTTGAATAGGTGTTTCATTATCTGTATGACCACCTTTAACTTCCAAACACATATTTTGATATTTCGATTTAATATAATAATAATTATCATCAGATTTTTCTAAATACCAATAAAAATCGTCTTTCTTTAAAAATGTATATATTTCAGCCTGATCACCTGCTACTATATTTGGTGGATTTCCATTTATATCCATATAGTAAGTTTGATTAGCTACAGCACTTTCCAAATTATAATATATAACTCCATTTATGATTTTAGCAGGCCTAAGTTTCCATTGTTGAGCAACACTATTATTTTTCGTATACAATTGTAATGTAGTGCTATTAGCTGCTGTACCACCTTTAACATCTATAACTTTATTACTGTTTGGATTATTAATATAATAACCCTGATCTCTAATTACAAAATTACTATTAATATCTGACTGTATAAATGTTGACCCATTACCAGCAAATATATCCGAATATAGGTCATTTTCTGTTGCAATATTATTATCAACCGTACCAGCGTTTATAACTACTATTGGATAATAATTTTCCTCAGTATCGACATTAATATATAATCCAGAACCATAACGAGCTGTATTATTTGTTATCGTTCCTCCATTTAGATTAAATTGTTTAGTTCTATTATGTACATATATTCCACCAGCAACATCAGCTATATTATTTTCAAATAGTCCTCCATTAATTGTTATTTGACTATCAAGAGAGAAAACATATAATGCACCACCATTTTGAAAAGCCTCATTTGAAGTAAATTGACCATCTTCGACAGTCAATAATCCATCCATGGTTCGTACAGCTCCTCCACGAGGAGCTGAATTATTAGTAAATGTTCCATCATTAATAATTAAATTACTTTCATCAACATAAATAGCTCCGCCTCCAGTATCTGAAAGAGATTTATTATTTTTAAAACTACCTGACGATATTATAACTTCAGACCCATTGGACACATTTAATCCGCCACCACGAGTCTCAATTATATCTTCAGTAGATGTATTATTACAATTTTGGATTGTAGCATCCAAATTTATTTCCAAATCTGCACCGCTATTTACTGTGATTGCAGCTCTAAGTGCAGCAACATTATTTCCATCAATAGTAACATTTTCCAACGTTAACTTTCCGTTAGTTTGATTTATCATATAACTAGTTAAAGAGCCACTTCTAATTAATGAATTAATACTATTTGTAGTACTATAACTTGTCAATACAATATCTTTATTATCATCCATCTGAGTTGTCGAATTTTGTGTAACATTATTCATTAAATAAATAGTTGCTTCTTTAGTAGAAGTAGCTGAATCATATGCTTTAGTTAATGTAGCATATGGTTTTGATCTCGTTCCATAACCTGTTGTATCACTTCCTGATGATGAAACGTATAGATTATATCTTATAACACTATAAGAACTGCTTACTGTATTTATTCCATCTGTGACAGTTGCTACTATTGTCCCATCTTCTCCAACATTTACTGTTGTCGCTCCAGTTACATTAATTGAACTTCCATCATTTTGAACATAACTACATGTTTTCCCATTACTACATCCACTTGGATATGTAACTACTACTTCGCCATCGATTGTCTCACTAAATGTTGGTTTAGCTAAAGAGGCTGTAGTTACTGTTTTACTACTAGTCGCTGTTTTTCCACTATTTGATGTTACTCTAACTTGGATATTATAACTTGTTCCTTGAGTTAATCCAGTATATGCATAACTACTACTAGTCCCTGTTTGCCATGTCTTTCCTCCATCTTTTGAAAATTCATATTTGACTATCCCACTATCTGCTTGCGCATTAGCCACGACAGTTATACTATTAGTCGTATTTGTTGTAGACATGCTTAAAGTAATATTATCTGCTTTAGACTGAGCTGTTAAGGTTGTATTATTACTTACCGTATATTTACTTCCAGCACTTCCTACTTTAGTAGAACCACTATACCATCCATCAGCTATGTAAGTACTAGAAGCTGTGATACTTGGAAGTGTTACTTGACAGTTAGTCGCACTATTCCTTATTGTGCATGTCCCACTAGTACTTCCTATAGAAGATACATTTGATCCTTTATTATAAGTTACAGTTACTACTTTACTTGTTATAGCATAATATGTCGCATTAGATGATAGACTAAGAGTTGAACTTGCTTTTACTGTTGCCGCCGTCGCACTCGCACTTGTTCCCCATCCAGTTATCGTAAAGCCACTTCTTGTAATACTTGGGGTTGTTATATTACAACTACTTGCGCCATTATATCTATAGCATGATTGTGATGTAGATCCTATTGTAGCTCCATTAGCCTTAAACGAAGCTGTATACTGATTGGAACTTCTTGTTACGGCATAATATGTTGAGTTACTACTAAAACTTTTAGATGTATTTTGTGTCCATCCTGATGAAGTACTTCCAGCTGTCGTATTCCATCCCAATACTGTAAAACCACTTGTAGCGGTTATGGTTGGTGATGTGATATTACATGTTGTTCCTTGAGCAGCTCCATTATATGTGGCTGCTATTGTACAACTTTTAGTAGTATCACTTATTGATGAAGCTCCGTTCTTTTCAAATGTGACTGTTATTGTTTTAGCATCTTTTCTTGTTATGGCGTAATATGTGGCATTCGCACTCACAGCTTTACTTGTATTTTGATTAAAGCTACTACTTGTCGCACTTGATGATGTATTATATCCGACTACCGTTGGAGTATTACTACTAGCATTTATCGTTGGTGATGTGATATTACAGCTACTTGCTTGAGTCATATTATTATATACTGCAGCTATTGTACAGCTTTGAGTTAATGTATTGGCACTATTAGCACTTCCCCCATTTGGTGTTTGACTTACTGCACCATTTTTATTAAACGTAATGGTTATAGTCTTAGCTTCTTTTCGATATATCGCATATAAGGTAACATTGTTAGTACTCATCTTTAAGCTTGTAAGTCCACTGGTCGCATCTTTATTCGTATTCCATCCAACAAATGTCCAGCCTGATTTACTGGCGGTTGGTGTTAAATCGATATTCTCTCCATAATTTACTTTCTCTGTTTCTTTTGTACTGCTTGTCCCACCATTTGTCTTATAATCATATGTTACTGTATATGTATTTTGCGTAGCTTTTGAGCTTATGGTTATATCTGCTGTTAGATTATATTTATCATTTGGATCTCCAACTTTATTATTCCCATTATACCATCCATCTACCACATATCCTTCACTTGGAGTAATTGTTGGTAATGTGATTTCACAACTAGTTTCATTATTATATATTGTACAGGCATCTTCTTCTTTTCCAATGCTTTCAACATTCCCTCCTTTTTCATAAGTTGCTTTTATATCTTTAGAATATATCGCATACAAAGTAGTTGCCTCTTCTTTCATTTGGTAACTTGTTAAACCTACTTTCGCATCCTTATCGGTATTCCATCCCACAAATCTCCAGCCTTGTTTATAGGCTATATTACTTAAACTAGCATTACTTCCGCTTGTTAGATATTCTCCTTCACTATCTACTCTTTCTCCTCCATTAGTCCTATAGTCATAAGTAAGTAGATATGTTTTGGGAACATCTTCACTATTATTATTTTGAGTATATTCAAAATCTATGATTACTTCACTTGAGGTCTCTTCTCCTTCATATTCAGGATTATATTCTATTTTAACGTGGACTATCTTACTTTCTTTTGCTTTTAATACTTCTCCTTTAGTATATCCTGAAAAAGTAATGATGACCGCATCACTATTACTATTTTTTAAATTTGTTAATATATCATTTAATTTGGCATCTATTGTCCCTTTATTTTCTATAGTGACATCATATTCCATGGCATCACCTTTATCATATAAGTTTGCTTCCATTGAGGCAGTTAATTTATCCCAATCAGGGGCCGTGGCATTTTCGGCTGAACCTGTGGGTGTCCCATCTGTAACATTTGTTATTTCTATATCCCAGTTACTTGTTACTTTACTTGTTCCTTTTATTTCCAAGTTCGTTTGAAAGGCCGCATATCCTACTACCATACATAATAATACACCTATCAAACTAAATATTATTATATTTCTTTTTCTCTTACCTCTATGCATATTATTCACCTACTTTATTTTTAATTATAGTAATTACTCTCTGTCGAATTCTATCGTATTTACTCCAATTATAACACAATTCCGCAATTTTTTGAATATATATTCAGAATATTAATGCTGAATTCACGAGCGGTTTTGCAAAAAGAATACAAATGATAAAATATGTATATAGGGTGGTATTATGAACAGTAACAGTATAAATGAAACTCCCCGCAGCAAGCTACGGGGTATCTTTTTGTGCGATGTCTTTTAAAGACATATATAATTGCTTAT
>CALVRK010000009.1 GCA_944358565.1 uncultured Bacilli bacterium | reverse complement strand
TAAACAGTTTACTTTTTTCATAAATTTTGGTATAATCAAAGCCGAGTAATTAATTTACTCCTTGCTTTCTAAAAAAGAAAGCCTAATGGCCATAAGGAGGTGGAAAAATGAGAAACTATGAAATCATGTTTATCGTTAGACCAACTTTAGGTGAAGATGAAGTAAAAAAAGTTGTTAAAGACTTTTCAGACATCATCACTAAAAACGGTGGTAAAGTAACGAAAGAAGAAAACATGGGACAAAGAGAATTAGCTTATGAAATTAAAGATTTCAAAAGCGGATATTATTTCGTTTTTGAAGTAGAAGCTAAAGACGACAAAGCAATTAAAGAATTTGACCGTTTAGCTCTTATCAATAATGACATTGTTCGTCATTTAATTACAAAAGTAGAAGAGTAAGAAAAGAGGTAGTTTTATGAACAGAGTATGTTTAGTTGGTAGACTAACGGCAAAACCTGAATTAAGGTATACTGGTGGAAACGTTCCATATACTAGATTCAGTTTAGCAGTCAACCGAACTTTTAATAATGCCCAAGGTGAAAGAGAAGCCGATTTTATTAACATTGTAGTTTGGCGTCGTCAAGCTGAAAATGTAGCTAATTATTTAGATAAAGGTAGTCAGGTTTCTATTGAAGGAAGAATTCAAACTGGAAGCTACACTGCCCAGGACGGAAGTAAGAGATATACAACTGATGTTGTTGCTGATAATGTTCAATTCTTAGATTCACGTAGAAGTGCTGAAGCTAGAAATAATGCAACTCCATATGATTATCAAGATGCTCCAGCCGCGCCTACTAATGATGTTAATGTTGATGACGATCCTTTCGCTGATTTCGGGGATAATGTTTCAATTGATGATAATTTCTTAGAATAGGAGGATAGTTATGGCAGAATTTCGTAGAAGAAAAAGAAAAGTATGTCAAATGTGTGCTGGTAAGCATGTAAGTTATAAAGACGATACTGTAAAAAAATATGTCAGTTTAGATAAAGGTAAAATTTTACCAAGAAGAATTACTGGTGCTTGTGCAAGACACCAAAGATATATTGCGGGCGAAGTTAAAAAAGCTAGATTTATGGCTTTATTACCATTCGTAAAATAAGACATTTGTTTTTAAAGCAAATGTTTTTTTCTTAAAAATTTCACAAATTAATGTTATAATTAATCTAAAAGGAGGATGGCTTATGAATGAAACAAACAATGAAGCATCTTTAAAAGATATTGTAAAAAATGATTATCAAGAACAAACTATTTTAAATTTAAATATTCCAGATAAAAAAATAGGTCTAGCTAGTGACCATAGAGGTTTTAAATTAAAACAAAAACTAACAAAATATTTAACTAAAAAAGGATATACTGTCATTGACTATGGCTGCGATGATAAAACAAGTCATGACTATCCAGAATATGGTTTTAAATTAGGTAAAGCAGTTAGAGATGGCAAAGTTGAAAAAGGTATCGCTATATGTGGTAGCGGAATTGGTATAAGTATCGCTTGTAATAAAGTAGATAAAGTAAGATGCGCCAAAGTAGATAACATCAAAGAGGTCAAATATACCAGAAGAGATAACGATGCCAATATAATTGCTATAAGTGGAAATATGCCATTATTTAGAGCTAAAGACATTACCGATGTATTTTTAAAAACACCTTTTAGTAATGAAGAGCGTCATAAAAGACGCACTAACATGTTAGATAATTATAAAAACTAATGTCACTTAAAGGTTTCTTATACATTATAACGGTAATAATGACCATTTGGGCTTTAGAAAGTTTAAACATATCCGGCATATTTAAAAAGAATAGATATTATTCATCTAGGGTATTATATCTAATAGTTGCTATGGCTTTATCGTACTTAGTCGTAAATTTTTTCTATGATTTTTTTGCAAGTACAAAATTCATATAGAAAGGAACTAAGATATGAAAAAGCTTATTGTAGTAGCGCTTTTAGTTATTATAATACCTTTTTTGTTTGTCAAAATATTTGTTAAAACCGATGAAATTAATTTTAAATATGTTACCAATAATGTGATTAGAGTTAAAAATGAAAAAACAGGAGTAATAAGTAAAATTCCTTTTGAAGAATATATAACCGGCGTCGTTGCCGGTGAAATGCCCGCCACCTTTGAACTAGAAGCCTTAAAAGCTCAAGCCGTTGCATCCAGAAGTTACGCTATGTATCAAATGACAGCAACTAAAGATAAAGAATATGATGTTGTAAATACTACTGCAAACCAAGTATATTTAACCGATGAACAGTTAAAAGAAAATTGGAAAAATGATTACCAAGAAAAAATAAATAAAATAAAAAAAGCTATTGCTGAAACTAGTGGTGAGTATTTAACATATAACGGGCAAATTGTCAATGCCATGTTTTTTTCAACAAGCGTAGGAGCAACCGAAAATAGTGAAGAAGTTTTCTCATCTGCTCTTCCCTATTTAAGAAGCGTTGAAAGTGTTTGGGATGAAGACTCTCCAGCATATACCGATACATACACCTTTACTTTAGAAGATTTTTATAACAAATTAAATTTACCTTATAATGATATGCTTAAAGTCGAAGTAACATCCAAAACAAGTACTGGTAGAACCAGAACCTTAAAAATAAATGGCGAAGAATTAAAAGGACGAGATGTGGCCACAAAACTTTCGTTAAGATCAAATTATTTTGAAATTATTCAAAATGAAAAAAAAATAACAATCACTACCAAAGGTTTTGGTCACGGTGTAGGCATGAGTCAGTATGGAGCTAATGGCATGGCTAAAGAAGGTTATACTTATGATAAAATTTTAAAACATTATTATCAAAATACTGAAATTAAAAAAAATTAGTATAAAAAAACCAAAACTATCCAAAATGATAGTAGAGGTGAAAAAATATGAAGAAAATAGTGCTTAAAAAGCCAGCAGTTTATGGTTTATGTATCGCCATAGGTACTTTACTTTTAGGTGGATTATGGTATGCTGATACATCAAAAAAATCATTAAATACAAATGAGGATGAAGATCACATCTATGTTTCTAGATTATTTGATGATGGCATCACATCAGTAGTTAACACACAAAATGTTATTTCCAAACCATATACTAATGAAAGTATTAAAACTTTAAATAGTTTCTATGACTATAGGGGTGATGAAAAATCACAACAAAATGCCATAATAAACTATGAAACAACTTATATTCAAAATAATGGCATCGCATATGGTGGATTAGATGATACATTTGATGTTGTAAGTGTTTTACCTGGTACAGTAATATCTGTCAAAGAAGATAAACTTATGGGTAAAATTGTTACTATTGAACATGATAACAATATTATCACAACTTATCAAAGCCTAAGTGAAGTTACTGTTAAAGAAGGTGATACTGTTGCTCAAAGTACAGTTATCGGTAAAGCTGGAGAATCTAACTTAGAAAAAGATTTAGGTAAACATGTTTTATTTGAAATATCTGTAGATGGTAATTATGTTAATCCAGATAATTGTTATGGAAAAACCGCTGAAGAATTAAAGAGTAATTAAAGCTCTTTTTTTATGCAAAATTTTTGCAAATCAATTTGCAAAAATCAAAAAAATAAAAAGTTTTGCAAATGCACTTGCAAAACTTTAAAACTTTCTACTTTTCAATTTAGCTTAACTAGTATAAAATTTTATCTAAAATATATGAACTTAATGAAATCCAAGTAATAAACATAATAGATTGGTTACTAAAAGAAGAATAATTTAAAAGTTGTTATCAAAATAAACAGCTTTTTCTTTTATTTAACATGAAACATCATATAAATTTATATACTTAAATTGAAGGAGGTTTCATGGGAGAATTAATAAAGGAAAGAGTATATAAAGAAGCTTATTATATACTGAAAACTAAAAAGACATTAAGAGAACTTTCTAAAGTATTTAATCTTTCTAAAAGTACTATTCATAAAGATTTAAAAGATCGTTTAAAATCTATCGATTTAACACTATACAAAGAAGTACAAGAAATTTTTCAAATGCACCTAAAAAGTCGTCATATCAAAGGCGGCGAATCTACGAAAAAAAAGTATCAAAAAAAAGCATTAGTCGTATCCAAAAGGGGTTAGGTATGATATAATATTCTAAGAAAAAGGGTGATAATATGTTTTCAAAAGATATAGGAATAGATTTAGGAACAGCTAATGTTCTTATTTATATTAAAGGACAAGGTATTGTTTTAAATGAACCAAGTGTTGTCGCAATCGATGAAGAAACTAAAAGACCGGTTGCTGTTGGAACAACCGCTAAAGAAATGTTAGGACGTACACCAGGTCAAGTCAAAGCCATAAGACCAATGAAAGATGGAGTTATTGCCGACTTTGAAATAACGGAAATCATGTTAAATAACTTTATCAGAAAAGTCAATGGAAAAAGTTTCTTTGGTCGTCCAAGGATTTTAATTTGCTGTCCATCTAATATTACACAAGTAGAAAAAAACGCTATAAGAGAAGCTGCCGAAAAAACCGGTGCTAGAAAAGTATATCTAGAAGAAGAGCCAAAAGTTGCCGCTGTTGGAGCAGGCATGGATATTTCTAAACCTAGTGGTAATATGGTGATCGATATCGGGGGAGGAACAACCGATGTTGCTGTCTTATCTTTGGGAGGAATTGTAACTTCTTCTTCAATTAAAATAGCTGGAAATGTTTTTGATAACGATATTATTAAATACATTAGAGAAAAATATAAATTACTTGTTGGTGATCGTACAGCTGAAGAAATAAAATTTCAAATAGGAACTGTTTTTCCTGGATCGAGAAACGAAAAGATGGAAGTTAGAGGTCGTGATTTAGTTACTGGACTCCCTCATACCATTACTATGACATCTGAAGAAGTTGAAGAAGCCTTGAGAGAAAGTGCTTATATCATTGTAAATACGGCTAAATCAGTTCTAGAACAAACCCCACCAGAACTATCTGCTGATATTATTGATAAAGGTATTGTTATCACTGGTGGTGGTGCACTATTAAATGGAATTGATGAGTTGTTAAGTCATGAATTAAAAGTTCCAGTATTCGTCGCAGAAAGTCCACTAACATGCGTGGTTGAAGGAACTGGTGTATTACTTGAAAATATTCCATTATTAGAAAGTGGTTTAAATAAAAATTATTAGTCCATAATATAACTAGAAAGGTGGTTTATATGGAAAAATCGCAAACACAAATTTTAAAAGAAAAATTATTTAGACCTAAAAAAAATGGTTGGGAGAATTTAAAAGAAAATAAAAAAAAGGATATTTTTAACTATGCCAAAGAGTATATAGATTTTATAAATGAAGCTAAAACAGAAAGAGAATGTGTAAAAAAAATAAAAGAAATATTAGACAAACGTGGTTTTAAAAACATCGAAAACACTACTAATTTAAAAGCTGGTGATAAAGTATATTATATAAATAGATACAAAAACGTCTATGCGGCAGTCATTGGTTCAAATGATTTAAGTAATGGTTTCAATATTATTGGTGCACATATCGATAGTCCAAGATTAGATTTAAAACCAAACCCATTATATGAAAGTGAGGAACTTGCCTTATTCAAAACTCATTATTATGGTGGAATAAAAAAATACCAATGGGTTAATATTCCTCTTAGTATGCATGGCGTTATTATGAAAAAAAATAATGAAAAAATTGAAATTAACATCGGTGAAAAAGAAGGTGAACCAATTTTCACAATTGCCGACTTACTTCCTCATCTATCTTCGCAGCAAGAAAAGAAAAAATTAAATGATGCCATTGTTGGTGAAGATTTAAATATTTTAGTTGGGAGTATTCCATTTGCTACCGATGAAGATAAAACTGACAAAGTAAACTTAAATATCTTAAATTTATTAAATCAAAAATATGGCATTGTTGAGAGAGATTTTGTCAGTAGTGAAATAGAATTTGTTCCAGCTATGAAAGCTAGCAGTTTAGGTTTTGATGAAAGTTTAGTTGCTGGTTATGGACAAGATGATAGAGTTTGTGCCTACACTAGCTTAACTGCCTTATTAGAAGTCGAAAATCCATCTAGAACAGCTATTTGTTTACTTGCAGATAAGGAAGAAGTTGGCAGTATGGGTAACACCGGTATGTCATCAAGTGTTTTTGAATATTTCTTAAATGAATTATTAAACAAAACTATCGGTAATAAACCTGGCCTATTAGATAAATGCCTAAAATCATCTAGAATTTTATCAGCTGATGTTACTGCTGGATATAATCCTAATTTTCCAAATATTTATGAGAAAAACAACGAATCATATATTGGTCATGGTATATCTGTAATTAAATATACAGGAAGTGCTTCAAAAGGTGGAGCTTCAGATGCCAACGCGGAATTTGTTGGTTATATAAGGAACTTATTTGAAAAAAACAATATTGCCTATCAAAATAGTGAAATGGGTAAAATCGGTATTGGTGGCGGTGGAACCATAGCTTACATTTTAGCTGATAGAGGTGCTGACGTAATTGACTGTGGCGTTCCTGTAATATCTATGCATTCTCCATATGAGATAACTAGTAAATTTGATATATATAATGCTTATAAAGCTTATGAAATTTTCTATAAAGACGAGTAAATCGTCTTTTTCTGTGTTATAATACTATTAAAGGAGCGATTTTATATGACAGTTACAAACATTATTGCCTTGGTAGTAGCGCTTATTACTTGTTTTTGGGGTTATAAATTAAATAAGGGGTTAATTGCTATTTTTGGATTAATCCTTGGGTTTACGATTGGCACTGAATATCTACCAAATCTAATCAACGACCAAACAGTTGTCTATATGGTTTCGGCTGTGATCGGTATTGCCGTTGGTCTTATATCTTATAATTTATATTTAGTAGGTATTTTCTTCTTGTGTGGTATTGCCGCCTTTGTTCTCTGTGAAAACCTAGGATTAGCCGAAAACATTCAAACTATCATTGGCTTAGTTGCTGGTATAATTGCTGGAATATTAGGGGTAAAATTCACAAGACCACTTATGATAATTTCCACAAGTTTAAGTGGGGCTTCCGTCTTAACCAATACAGCTTTTCAAATGTTAAACTTTCAAAATAATACTTTAATATTTATCTTATCTATTGTTTTAGCTATATTAGGTATGATTTATCAGTTTAACCAAAAAGAATCAGAATAGCTTTATTATATAAAATATGGTAAAATATATTTATTAGAGGTGAGTTTGCATGGGACAAGTTGAAATAACAAAAATATTTCTCATGATTATTACAACATTTTTATTTGTAGCTATTTTAATCCCATTTATAAAAAAAATAGCTATCCATGTCGGGGCTTTAGATATACCAAACAAAAGAAAAGTTCATAGTAAACCTATGCCGAGATTAGGTGGCCTTGCTATTTTCTTAGGTTTCCTATTCGGTTATATGCTATTTGGTGAACCAAGTAGTACGATGAATTCCATTTTAATCGGTAGTTTTATAATTGTTTTAACGGGCGCTATCGACGACATAAAGCCATTAAAAGCCTCAGTTAAATTTGCTGCTCAATTAATGGCCGCAATTGTCGTGACTTGCTATGGAAAATTATTAATTCAAGATATAACTGCATTTGGATTTTATTTAGATTTAGGACTATTCGCCTACCCTATTACCATTTTCTTTATTTTAGGATGTCTTAACTGTATTAACTTAATTGATGGATTAGATGGTCTAGCCGCCGGCATTAGTTCGATCTACTTTGCTACCATTGGTATTATATCAATTATTATGGGTAAAACAGGACTAGACTTTGTCTTAACTTTTATTATGTTAGGTTCAGTTTTAGGTTTTCTAGTTCATAATTTTCATCCTGCTAGTATATTTGCTGGAGACTCTGGTTCCCTATTTATGGGTTTCATGATTGCTGTTATAGCATTATTAGGATTTAAGAGTGTTACCTTAACATCATTAATTATTCCATTACTTATTTTAGCTATTCCAATATTAGATACGGTCTTTGCTATTATAAGAAGACTATTAAAAGGTGAGAAAATTTCCAAACCAGATAAATCACACTTACATCATCAATTATTAAATAAAAATTTCTCACATCGCACAACTGTATTAATTATATATGCTATTGATATTTTATTTGCTGCAGCATCTATCATCTATGCCCTACACGATCAAAAGCTCGGTTATATCATATATGCTATATTAACAATTATCGTTGTCGTCTTTGTTTTAAAAACGGATATTATTGTGGATAAAGCTGCTTTTCACAAAAAGCATCATAAAGAAAAATAATTATCGTTCGCATAATTATTTTTTTTACGTTCATAATATAAATGGTGATTTTATGACAAAGGAAATAATAGAAATATTGGATGTAATTTTAAGATGTTTAGTTTCATTAATTACTCTTTTCTTTGTTACTAAAATGATTGGGAAAAAACAAGTATCACAATTTAGTTTATTCGATTATGTTATTGGCATTTCCATTGGAAACTTTGCCGCTGAAATGGCTATAAATTTAGATTCTGAATACTTACATGGAACTGTTGCCGTCATCGTTTTTGGCATCGTTGCCTACTTCGTTTCAATCATTACTCTCAAAAGTTTAAAAGCTCGAAAATTTTTTATCGGCGACCCTACTATTATAATTGAAGAGGGAAAAATCTTATATAAAAATTTAAAACGTGCCAAATTTGATGTCAATGATTTATTAGAAGAATGCCGAATCAACGGTTACTTTGATATATCTGAAATCGACTATGCCCTAATGGAAGCTAATGGTAAAATTAGTTTTTTACCTAAAACAGATTATCAACAACCAACTAATAAAGATATGAATATAAAAAAAGAAAAAGCTAGTTTATGTGCTAATCTAATTATCGATGGACAAATCATTCACGAATCTTTGAGAATTATGCATAAAGATGAAGATTGGCTTATGCATGAATTAAAAGTTAAAGGGTTTCAAATAGAAGATGTAATTTTAGCTACTTTGGATTTATCAGAAAACTTCAAAGTTTACGGAAAAAACGTCAATTCTAAAAGTTATGATATTTTAAACTAGTAATATATTAAACTGTCTGATATAATGATTTAGGTGATAAACATGAGACATTTTTGTGCATCGACATATGTTATTAATCCAGAAAATAAAAAAGTATTGCTGGTAAAACATAAAGATTTTAATAAATGGCTTCAACCTGGTGGCCACATTGAAGATAATGAAACTCCAGAAGAAGCTGCCGTTAGAGAAGTTTATGAAGAAACAGGAATTAAGACAACTTTAATTGGTCAGCATTTTCCAAGAGAAGATGATTTAATTAGACCACTTGGTATCCAGTGTAATCGTAAGGAAAATGGCGATAGAATGATCGATATTCTTTATGTTGGAACACCTAATAATCCAGATGCACCATTAAAACTAAATGATGAAAGTGCCGATATTGGATGGTTTTCAAGACACGATCTAGAAGAAATGTCTGTTTTCCCAGATGTAAAAATATCTGTTGACTACATTTTAAGAAACTATTTTGGTGGAATCGATGATTAAAGTAGTACAAATTAATAGTAAAACAGCTTTAGATAAATTTTATCGAAAGCTCTTTTTTTATAAAAGATTTTGGTTTAAAAAAACAAAATTCATTTTAGATAGTAATTTTGAAGAATTAATACCTATCATAGAGGCCTTAAATATTAAAAATCGAAAACAAAGGATAACTTATATATATGATACTGCTTGTCAGCAAATAGATGATAATTATCAAAATAAAAACATATGTGGTTTTAAAAATAATAAATGTTATGTCCAGCAAAAACTTAAAAACGGGACTATTAATGGATGCTGTAGAATGTGCTTATATCAAAGCCTAAAAGGGTGTACAACTAAAAATCTCACTTGTAAATTATTCACCTGTTCAGAAGTCGAAAAAAGATGTCAGATTATTAAATTCGATGATTTAAAAATTCTCAATCTTTTATCCATTCGAAATAGAATGATCTTAAAATCCGATTACTTTTCTAAAAGAGAAGATGTTATAAATGATTTGTACTATGGTAGCTTTTTACTATGGGCTATCAGAATCGTCATCAGAATGATTATCACTTTCTACACATTAAAGAGACAAAAATAAGGCCATTTCCCATTTTATTTAAATATTTACAATTGTTTTTAATCGTGTTATAATTGTTCGAGTAACGAAGTGAGGTAGTAAGTATGAAAGAGAGAAATATTGCGATAATTGCCCATGTCGACCATGGTAAAACAACCTTAGTTGATGGGTTGTTAAAACAGTCAGGAACCTTTAGAGAAAACGAAGAAGTTCAAACTAGAGCTATGGATTCTAACGATCTAGAAAGAGAACGCGGAATCACTATTTTATCTAAAACCACAGCTATTCATTATAAAGGTTATCGAATAAACATATTAGATACTCCAGGTCACGCCGACTTTGGTGGTGAAGTAGAACGTATTATGAATATGGTTGATGGTGTTTTATTAGTAGTTGATGCTTATGAAGGAACAATGCCACAAACGAGATTCGTTTTGAAAAAGGCTTTAGCAGCTGGAGTAACGCCAATTGTCGTTGTTAACAAAATAGATAAACCATCTGCTAGACCAGAAAAAGTTGTCGATGAAGTTATGGATTTATTCATTGAATTAGGTGCATCTTTAGAACAATTAGACTTCCCTGTTTTATATGCATCTGCTTTAAATGGAACTTCCAGCACTTCTCCAGATGTAAGTACTCAAGAAAAAACAATGGATCCAATTTTAGATGCTGTAATTGAAAATATTCCAGCCCCTAATGTCGATGAAAATGGCCCATTCCAATTCCAACCTGCCCTACTTGATTATAATGATTTCGTTGGACGTATTGGAATCGGTGTTGTTAAAAGAGGCCATATTAAAGTTGGTTCTACAGTTACATGCATGCGTTTAGATGGTACTAAAAAACAATTTAGAATTCAAAAAATTTTCGGATATTTAGGTTTAAATAAAATAGAAGTTCAAGAAGCTCATGCTGGTGACATTGTTGCCATTGCTGGACTTCCAGATATTTCAGTTGGTGAAACTGTTTGTGAAGTTGGTCATGAAGAAGCTTTACCACCTTTAAGAATTGATGAGCCAACCTTACAAATGACTTTTGGTGTTAATACAAGCCCATTCAGTGGCCGCGATGGAAAATTCCTAACTGCTAGACAAATTGAAGACAGATTAATGAAAGAAACTGAAAGAGATGTTTCTCTAAAGGTAAAACAAATTGATTCAGAATCATGGATGGTTTCTGGTCGTGGTGAATTACACTTATCAATTTTAATTGAAACTATGCGCAGGGAAGGTTATGAAATTGAAGTCTCTAAACCACAAATTATCATTAAAGAAATTGATGGCGTTAAATGTGAACCATATGAAGATGTTGAAATAGAAGTTCCAGAAGAGTATGTTGGACCAGTAATTGAAGCTTTAGGTAATCGTGGTGGAACAATGGAAAATATGCAGCCTTTTGATAATCAAACAAAATTATTATATACTGTTCCATCAAGAGGTTTAATTGGTTTTACTACTGAATTTATGACTTTAACTAAAGGATATGGAATCCTATCTCATGCCTTTAAATCATATGAACCACTTTCAACTGGTAATATCGGTGAAAGAAAAGCTGGTGTTTTAGTTTCTATTGATAGTGGTAAAGCTACAGCTTATGCTTTGGGTTCATTAGAAGATCGTGGAGTTATGTTTATTGCTCCTGGTACTGATGTTTATGAAGGTATGATTGTTGGTGAAAACAACCACGATAATGATTTAGCAGTCAATGTTACTAAAGGTAAACAATTAACAAATACCAGAAGCGCCAACAAAGATCATACGGTCGTTTTAAAACGTCCAAGAGAGATGAGTCTAGAAGTATGCTTAGACTATATTAATGAAGATGAATTAGTTGAAGTAACTCCATTAACATACAGGTTAAGAAAGAAAATCTTAAATACTAATGAACGTAAGAAATTTGAAAATAAGAAAAATCCAAAATAAAAGCTCCCAAAGGAGTTTTTATTTTGCTTCAAAAGTTGTTTTAAATTCCACTGTATCTTTTTCTATATTATAAGTTGGAATAATTGAAACTATATAACCATATTTATTTTCAAAGGAAATTCTAATATCTGGTGACTCATAATTAACACTTTTTCTAATAATAATTTGACTTTCATTTACACTTTCTTCACTATAAAGTAAATCAATATCCATATATTTGTCATTTTCTTCTTCGATTTCATTAATTTTGAAATTGGTTACCTTTTCACCAAAATTTATAACAATATAATTAGAAGTTTTGTCAAGTAAAACTGTTTGTTCATCACTATTAGCTTCATAATTTTTCATATAATCAATCGTATAAAAGTCCTTGCTTGTATATTTTTTAGTCAAATCTTGTAAATAAGTGTTTAATTCAGTATTATCAGCTACTTTTCCATCATATTTTAATTCATCATCACTTAAAGAAAAATAATAGATATCATCAGTTGTCTTAATGGTCAGCTTGTTAGAAAAATCCTTATCATCATTCTTATTATAAGTAGTATTAATTAATTTTTTAACCTCATCATAATCCTTTTCATTAATTAAAACATCGTTATATTTTATCTCTGTAATTTTACCCTGTATTTCTAATGTTTTAGAACATCCACATAATAAAAAAACACATAATAACCAAATAACCTTTCGCATACTATCACCTATTTTTATTATGTATGTTTTTATAAAAAAAATACTTGTAAAACAACTCTTGCATTGTTAATGATACTATAAGAATGTACAATTCCGTTCCCATTTTTGTACATTTTAGTATTGACATTCACATATATATTGATTCAAACGTAAAAATACGTTAGGAATTCGAAAACCAAAAATTTCAGTAAATAGAAAAAAAGTTTAAATGGTAAAAATATAAAATAATTACATTAGAGCACGCATAATTTATAAATTTTACCATATAATAAATTTGACAGAATAATACTTTTTGTGATATTATTTTGTTACCGGGAGATACTTCTCTGTCAGGTCTATAACTGATGATTGATTTCAAATTTAGTGCTTAGCACCGTCTCAGTTAGGATTAAAGGAACGAAAGTTCCTTTTTTCTATGGAAGAAATAATTTAACTTCTATAAAGCTTATAGTAGAACTCATATCAACTTGCTTTGTCAAAAACAAATCATATTGATGATGTAAATAATGTGAGATAATATCTGCACCTTGAATACCAAAATGTTTTTTAGAATCATAAATTCTAAGTGAAACGTTTAAAGAATTATTTAAAATTGGTTCATGAAATTTAGAATAATCATAATTTATGATGCCATTTACTAATTCTTCATAAATACTATCTTTTAAATTATAATATCCATTGCTTTTCGTTTTACATTCATCACTCTTAATATATAAATTTAAAGGTTGACTAGGATTTATACGATTATTTCTAATAGAGTGTAATACAATTTCTTTAATAATTCTTTTTTGAGCATAATCACAAAATCTGCCCCTGGATGCTTTATCGTTTATAATTGATTCTCGCACCATTTTATTGTTGATAAAAACACCAAAATTATTTTGTTTTTTTAATAAGTTAAATAATCTTCTGTTATCACTCGATTTTATTTTAGTTGTACCCTTTATTTCAATACAATTCTTATCACAATTATTTTTATCCTTTTTACAGTATTTACATCTAATACTTTTTATTATACTTTTATATTTATTTATAAAATTCATATAGTCTTTTGAACTATAAAAGAATAAACCACCATATATTAAACAATTTTCATTTTTATTTAATTTTCCTGAATCATCCATTAAAATAAAAATTCCATTACTCATAGCATACCTCCATTCAATTCATGTTTTATCTATAATTATTAATCGTGTATTTTATGATATCTTCATTGTAATCTTATATATATCAAACTAACACATTTCTATTTACGACAATTATAATGTGAAACAGTAAAAAAATCAATCATTTTGAACGCATTAAAGAAAAAACACTTGTAAACACAAGTATTTATTTTTTCATTTTTAAATAATAATCGCGTAACTCTTTAAAACGTTGATAATGAATAATCTCTCTTTGTCTTAAAAATGCAAGCGGTCCTAAAATATCTGGATCATCAGTTAAGTCCATTAAGTGTTCGTAAGTTGCTCTCGCTCTTTGTTCAGCTCCCATATCACTTTCAATATCCGCAATATAGTCACCAGAAACTTTAATATATGTCATGTTAAAAGGATTACCAAAAGAATCTGATGGAAATAAATCCCTACCAAATTGAGAATACATACCATCTAATCCAGCAGCTTTTAATTCTTCCTTAGTTGCCCCTTTCATAAGTTGATAAAGCATTGCAGATATAATTTCCACATGAGCAAGCTCTTCAGTACCAATGTCCGTAAGTAAAGCCTTTCCCCTATCATCAGGCATATTGTATCTTTGATCTAAATACTGCCATGAAGCCGCAAGTTCCCCAGCTGGCCCACCATATTGTGTTAAAATACATTTTGCCATTTGTAAATTTTTCTTTTTAATATTTACTGGATATTGTAATTTTTTTTCATATTTCCACATATAAACCTCCTAATTGTTTTCCCATGGCCAAGGCATATTATTCCAAGTCCATGGATACCCTTCATTTGAATTTACTAAAAGTGGACCATACTTACTTTCATATTCTCTTCTAGCCGCTTTCGCATCCGCACTAAGTTGGTTAAATAAATCAATCATTGACCTATCATTTGGATGTGTGTCTAAATATAGATTGATATCATGAGCCGCAAAAGCATAAGCATCCACCTTCGTTAATAGTTCCGCTTGTTCATTTACCGGTTTAACATCATAAGGCCTTGAAAGCTTATATTGATTAAATAGATTTGGAAACATATTTCCTCTAATAAATCCATTATATACATCATATAATTCATTTGGTGTTGTTTTACCATCAAATCCACACTTGTTGAAATTCATGTTATCTCCAGCTTGCTTGCTTAATCTTTTAGATAGTTCATTATTTTGAACAGGCATATTAACTTGAGGCATAGCTTCTGGATAAGCAATCATAAATTCATTTGGAAACATTTCACCCATATTTACATAGTTATTCATCTAATTACCCTCCTCGAAAATATTTTATGAATAAATGTTTAAAGAGTATGGGCAAAAAACTTGTATTTATAACTAATTTTTAGTATGATAAAAAAATGAGGTGATCCTATGCGTCTTTATGATAAAGTAATTAGAATGTGTGGTACAGCAGACTTTATTAAAGGCTTAAATTACAAAGCCAATAAAGTAAAATTAATTAAAACCGAAGATGAGGATTATTATAGAAGAGCCTATTTTAATGTAACCTCTGAAAGAATAGATAAAAATTATAAAGTTGAAATATTAGTGGATAAAAACGATGAGGAAATAGAAGACTATTTTTGTACTTGCCCGCAATATGAAAAAATGGATACTTGTAAACATATCGCTGCCTGCATTCTCAAATATGAAGATGCTTTATTTGGTGATGATACTATAGACCCTATAGAATACCAAATAAATTTAGGTTCACAAATACTTGATAATTTCTATAAGCCAAAAAAATCCACCATAAAACAAAAAATGTTTTTAAATATTGAAATAGAGACAGAGCAAAATTACTATTACAATAACTTTTTAAAAGTATCTTATAAAATAGGCGTGGATAGACCATACACCTTAAATAATAAATATCGTAATTTCATGTATGCTTATTCCCAAAATAGACCTTATAAAATATCATCTAAATTAACCTACGACCCTAATGAATATTACTTCGATAAAATAGATAAAAAAATATTAGATTATAATATTCACATTTTTCAAAATGGACATTATGAATGCATAATTACTGATGATGATTTAGATGGTTTTATGGAAGTCTTAAAAGATAAAACATTCACTCTAAATGGTAAAGAATATCATGGATTTTTAACTGAAAACCCATTTAAAATTAACCTCACTAAAGATGAAAAAAGTTATACTTTAAGCATTGATAATATGAATGGTTTTGAACCACTTATCGAAGGTAAAAATTACTTTTATAATAAAGAAAATATATATAAATTAGATGAAAATATTTTTAAACTATATAACCTACTTAATGACAATGATATAGAAAGTTTCATGTTTTCTAAAAAAGAATTAGGTAAATTTACAGGTGGCCTATTATCTTTATTAAAAGAAAATATCCATCTAGCTGACAACATTACCGAAATCACCATGCCTACTACCCCTACTGTCAAACTATACTTTGACTTTTACTATAGTGCGGTAGAATGTGAAATTAAGTTAACCTATGGTTCAAAAGAAATTGATTACTTTTCTAAAGACCCAGGAATAGTTAGAGATAACGAATTTGAAAGTAATATTATTCAAAGATTATCAAGTTTTGGCTTTACTGTAAATAAAGCGCACTTCACCTTAGAAGACATTGACTTAATTGGTGAGTTTTTAGAAAAAGGTATCTTTGAAATCAGTGAAGAATACGAAGTATTTACTTCTAAAAAAATTAAAGAAACAAGCATTGTTAAGAAAACAGAAAATACTGTATCATTCTCTATTGGTAAAGATAATATTCTATCTTATAATTTTAAATTAGACGGCATTGATCAAAGTGAATTAACCGATGTCCTATCTTCGCTAAAAGCTAAGAAGCACTACCATCGTCTAAAAAATGGAAACATTATTGATTTAAATAGTGATACCAACCTTCAAAACCTAAACGAATTAACCGATGAATTAGATTTAACTAAAACAGAAATCACCGAAGGTGAAGGAACCATTCCAAAGTACCGTGCCTTATACCTAGATAGTTTAAAACAAAACTACTCTACTCTAATTAATACAAGTGGTAATTTTGATAACTTAATTAATAAATTCTTAACCTATAAAGATAGTGATATTTCATTAGATAAAAATGAATTAAAAGTCTTAAGAGATTATCAATTAACTGGTGTTAAATGGCTTTATAACATCTATAAATCAGGCTTTGGCGGTATTCTAGCCGATGAAATGGGTTTAGGAAAATCAATTCAATTAATCTATCTAACTAAACTAATCATTAAAGAAAATCCTAAAGCCAAAATTCTCATCATTGCCCCTACTTCACTTATTTATAACTGGCAAAAAGAATTTGATAAATTTGGTTCAGAGTTAAAATATAAAGTGTTTGCCGAAAGCAAAACTCAAAGGTTGAATGAATTAGATAATATTGATGATATAAACATATTGATTACTTCTTACGGATTGGTCAGAAACGACTTAGATAAATATAAAGAAATCCCATTTGATTTAGTTGCAATCGATGAAGCTCAAAACATCAAAAACCCAAACACCGGCATTTCTAAAGCGGTTAAGAGTTTAAATGCTAATATTAAATTTGCCTTAACCGGAACACCTATTGAAAATAGTCTATTAGAACTTTGGAGTATCTTCGACTTCATCATGCCAGGCTATCTCGCCAGCAAAGATAAATTCCAGTCATTATATAACATAAAAGAATTAGATAAAGAAGATAATAACTTAAATAGATTAAACACCCAAATAAGTTACTTTATCTTAAGAAGAAAGAAAAAAGATGTTGTCAAAGACTTGCCAGATAAACTTGAAAATAATATTTATATTGATTTAGGCAAAACCCAGAAAAAAGTTTATGCCGCTGAAGTACAAAAAACAAGGGAAGAACTAGATGAATTAATTCAAACTGAAGGCTGGACTAAAGCTAGATTTAAAATCTTACAGTTACTCACTAAACTAAGACAAATATGTATTGACCCATCAATCATCTTTGATAATTATAAAGGTGAGAGTGCGAAAATAGATGAACTTCTTAAAATTGTAGAAGAAACCAAAGCCAATGGTCATAAAATGTTAATATTCACAACTTATAAAAAAGCTTTAGATCTAATAATTCCTAAACTAAACAATATAGGCATATCTTCATATTATGTAGATGGTAGTGTTTCATCTAAAAAACGTATAGAATTAGTCGACAAATTTAATAATGATGATACAGATGTCTTTATCATTACTTTAAAAGCTGGAGGAACTGGATTAAATCTAACTTCTGCAACCGTTGTTATTCATTTAGATTTATGGTGGAATCCGCAAGTTGAAAATCAAGCAACCGATAGAGCCCATAGAATTGGTCAAAAAAATACAGTTGAGGTTATTAGATTAATTACGAAAGGAACTATCGAAGAAAGAATTCTAGAACTTCAAAATAAAAAAAGAAAACTTGCTGAATTATTAATCGATAATGAAAACCATACAGAAAATCAATTTTCTAAACTTACAGAAGATGACATTAAAATGTTACTTTCTATGGATAATGAGTAACAAATTACCAAAAACACTTGAAAAAAGACAAATTTACTGATAAAATAGATTTGTCTTTCAAATGGCGGAATTGGTGAAGTGGTTAACACGGCGGATTGTGGTTCCGTTATGCATCGGTTCGATCCC
>CALVRK010000008.1 GCA_944358565.1 uncultured Bacilli bacterium | reverse complement strand
CACATACAAACGTTCTTGTAAATAACTTCTTGCAAACTTTTACCTTTTACAAAGCAAATTCCTAGTAAATAAAAAAACATCGAAAAGTTGTGTTATTATTCTTAATTTTTTTAATTTATTTATTTCTTTATTCATAACTTCTAAATATTCCCTAGTCTGTTTATAATCTAAAGCTAAACTTTTATCAGAATCACCAAGTGGGATAAATCTATCAGACCACACATTATTAACACCATACTTTCTTGCATAACAAACAACTTTTAGTTTTGAAAAAACTTATTAAAAAAATATTTCACTTTACTCATTCTCTCACCTACATTAAAATTTCAATTACATTCTACCACAAGCAGCATCATTTTATTAAAAATTTTTAATTAAAAAGTAAACATAAAATTAATGCTTACTCTTCATTTCCTATAACATCATAATCTTCTACTACATAATGACCATCTTTTTTAACAAATGTATAACTATATCTTGTACCAATATTTTTTAATTTATCAAAATTATTTTCATAATTAGCTGATAATTTTGTTAAATCAATATCTTCACCATTTTCCGTCGTATGCATATAATCCTTAGCATCATACACCCTATTAATTCCAAGAGGATCAGTTGTAATATAATCACTTTGTAAAGGGTTATAATAAAGCTTATTCAAAACTAGTTTAATTTTATCGCCATCTCTTTTAATACTATTTACTTTAGTATAAAGTGCTTTAGTCCCTGTGCCACCATGTCCAGTATGATTGTTATTCCATACAAATGTGTTATTTTCACTATCATAAGTGTAAAGTACGCCATCGTTAAGTTCACAGTTAACATCCGAAAAAGTTACTTCTTTATCAAAAATATCATTAATATATTTTTCTACTGCACTACCATTAATTTGTGTGCAATTGTAAACACCACTGCAAATTTTGTTAATTGCAACTCTTGTTAAATCATCAAATCCATAAACATCTAAAGCATCAAGTTTATTCTCATCAATAAAATACTTAAGTTCCTCAGATACTTCATCTAAACTTTGAAGTCTTTCAGTTTCCGTCACAACCACATCAGTTCCGCCAAAAGCTATCATAAAAATAATAATTAAAATAAGTATCGCAATCACACCTGATAAAATTACAACTAACTTATTAGGTTTCTTTGGCTGTTTTTCTATATTTTGAAGCATTGAATTTGGTTCATATTCATTCATATCATTTTCTCCTATTTCTTATTTTACTTGTAAACATTTTATAAAAAATCCACACTGTACAAATACCACCAAAAACTAAATAAATATAAAAGATAAATGGTAAATCATCATTACCTTGCATAACTATTAAACTTGTTCCAAGAATATATGCCACATCTAAAATAGTAATCATACATAAATGAACTAATTGTTCTAAATTTCTCATCTGATGCTTGGAATCATTAAGTTCAATATTAAATCTAAGTTCACCACTATTTACTCCCTTTAAAAAAGAAAGCATCTCATTAGGTAAATATACTAAATCAGTTCCACTTTGCGCTGCTTTTTGAACAAACTTTTTAGCCTTATCACCATCAAATAAATTTCCAGGTTTAATGTGAGTACTAAGTATCTGCATCAAATTAATACTTGGACTTACACTTCGAAGTACTCCTTCTAAAACAATAATTCCCCGCATAAGCATTGTAACATCTTTTGGAAGACTAATATGATTATTTGAAAGCATTGCTAGAAAATCATTCATAAAATCTTTTATATCAATATCTGAAATATCTTGGCTTTTATTTTTATTTAAAACCCTAGTAATATCATTTTTTAAAGTCATGTGATCGATATTTCCTCTAGTTTTGCCAAAAGCCAGTAATATATGTGAAACTTCTGTCACATCATCATTTAAAATTGCTATAATACATTTACTCAAAAGTTCTCGGTCTCTCTTAGATAGTCTTCCCATCATTCCAAAATCTAAATATATAATTTTACCATCTTTAATTTTTAAATTTTCCATATGAGGATCGGCATGAAAATATCCATCATCTAAAGCTTGCTTTAGATAGTTAGCTGCTAATTTCTTACCAATCTCATCTCTATCGTAACCGTATTTTTCTAACGTAGCAAAATCATTTATTCTAATACCATCCATATATTCCATGACAAGTGATTTACTAGTTGTACACTCTCTATAAACCTTTGGTGAGCGTATATATAAAATATCTTTATTTTTTTCATAAAACTCTTCTGTGTGTGAAGCTTCAATTAAGAAATTCATCTCTTCTTTAGCTGTTTCAAACATTTCATCAATAATATCTTTAAAATTAAAAACCGAATTAAATATTTTCTCTATTTTTAATATATCGATAATTTTTTTGAGTAACCTAACATCCATAGCCATAAGTTCATATATATTATCTCTTTGAATCTTTATAACTACTTCTTGACCACTCGTTAAAACAGCTTTATGTACTTCAGCAATCGAAGCCGAACCAATAGGCTCTTTTTCAATACTCGCAAATATTTCACTTGTCTTTCCCTCATATTCTCTATCTAATATTTCTAAAACCTTCTCATAAGGCATTGGTTTTACTTGATTTCTTAAAAGTGCAAGTTCATCACAATATTCTTTGGGAATTACATCATCACGTGAAGCAAGTATTTGTCCAAGCTTTATAAAAGTAGGCCCCGCTTCTTCAATTGCCAAACGTAAATTTTGAGGTGTCGCATGCTTTATTAAATCATACTTTTTAATAATGCGAACAATTTCTAATAATCTATCTTTACCACTAAGCATCTTTTTTCTTATTAGCCTTTAATAATTTTAAAATTTCTTTCTTATCTTCTTCACTAAGTTCATTAATTTTATCAGCTAACTCTTCTTTAGTTAAATCAGTCCTCTCAACTGTTACTGTAATATTATCCTTCATTTTTTCATTTATTTTGTGCTTTAACTCTTCATTCAAAGCTTGTCCTTGCTTATAAGCTTCTTCACCTTTTTGTAATAACTCTTCCTTTAAACCTTTAGCTTTTTCACTAGTCATAACCATTGCTCCAAGTCCCATAAGCATAACATTTTCTAAAGTCTCTTTCATACAATACCACCTTCCTTATTATCTAAATTATAACATTAATTAAAATAAAATAAAAGATGAATTTAACATCCATAAGGTTTTAACGAAGTAATAGGTACCACATTAATTCCTGTTTCTTTATCTTTAAAAATAGCTTCAAAATAAAAATAACACATATTATACAATTTTCCAAAATTATTAAATATTTACTTATATTACTATAAATGATAAAATTAAAACGGTGATTAAATTGAAAGTAACAATATTAGGCGCTGGAGCATACGGATGCGCTTTAGCTCAAATTTTAAATGAAAATAAAAACGAAGTAACTATATGGACTCCATTTGAAAATGAAGTTAAAAATCTAACCGAAACTAGAACCTCTCCAAAACTTCCAAATATCCAAATAAATAATAAAATAAAAATAACAAGTGATTTAGAAAAAGCTTTAAACAAAGTAGATTTAATTGTTATTGCTATTCCAACCGCTTTTTTATCTTCATCAATCAAAAAAGTAAAAAAGCATTATAAAAACACCCCTATTTGTATAGCTACTAAAGGTATTGAGCAAGATACCAACTTGTTTGTTTACGATGTTGTCAAAAACATTCTAAACACTGAAAAAATAGCTGTAATATCAGGACCTTCATTTGCCATTGATATTGCACGTAACTATCCAGTAGGATTAACACTAGCTTGTCAAGACAAAGAAACCATTGAACTAACTTTTGAAGCTTTAGCCAATAACCATTTTAAATTAAGAAAAAGTTATGACATTATCGGAACTGAACTATGCGGATCAGTTAAAAATATAATCGCTATTGCCTCTGGTATTTTAGCTGGATTTGGTATGCCAGAATCAACATCAGCTATGTTAATAACTGAATCTTTACACGATATCAAAGCTTTAATCAAAGGTTTAGGTGGTGACGGTTCAACTGTCTTATCATATGCTGGATTTGGTGACTTATTACTAACCGCCACATCTTCTAAAAGCCGTAACTATTCATTCGGTTATTTAATCGGTTCTAAAGCTTCTAAAGATGAAATTGATAACTATATTAAAAACACTACTATTGAAGGGCTATATACCCTAAAATCAATCAGTGAACTAGTAAAAAATAAAGATGTCGATATTCCAATAATAAATTTGATGGAGCAAATTATTTATCAAAACAAAAATCCAGAAGAACTAATTAACTTCTTAATTCAAAAGCCTTAAATGGCTTTTTTATTAACTTAAAATAACCATTATATCCACTAATAAAATTATTATTAATAATACCTTTTTATATAACCTAATTTTTCTTTTAAAACGTTTCATATTTTTGCCTCTAATTTTTATATAACCTTTATAAAATCTACCCATTTTTACTAACATTGATTATTTTCGTTTTATCATTTAAAACAAGACCATAATCTAAAATAAATTTTTTAATTTCTTCTAAACAATATTTTAAATAACATTTATCATTACTAAGTAATATCACATCATCTTGATATCTAATATAGTATTTAATATGTAATTTTTCTTTAATAAAATGATCTAAACCATTTAAATAAAAAATAGCTAATATCTGACTTGTCATATTACCTATTTTATGTAAATATTTACATAAAATTGGTTATAGAAACTATAATATTATGCAAACAGTTATTATGAAACTGTGTTTTTTATTTTATAACTGAGTTTTTTACTTTACATAACTTGGATGAATAAAACCTTTATTTTTACTTTAAGTTTTGTTTTAACCATGATAATAAATCTTGTTTTTCCTTTTCAGAATAATGTATTTTTTTAGATAAATTTTCCGAATGTTTTTCAATAGCTTTCCTTTTTATTTCTGGGTTTGTTTTAGCATATATTTCTGTAGTTGTAATAGATGAATGCCCTAAAAAGTCTCTGATATAGATTAAGTTAACACCACTTTCTAATAAATGCATTGCTTTAGAGTGTCTAAATGTATGTGGAGATACTTTTATTTGATATTCGATTGGATTGTTTTCTTTAGCAATTTTTACATATTTTTCAATTATATAATTAATACCCATTCTTGTTAATTTTTCATTTCTACTATTAAAAAATAATAATTCAGTTGAATTTTCACTTAAATTGTATATTTGCATATACTTTTCAATAATTTTTATTGTTGAACTTATTAATGGTACTACACGTTGTTTTTTACCTTTACCATATAAATTCACTGTCTTTTTTATAAAATCAATATCACAACATTTTAATGAAATTAGTTCATCTACTCTTGAAGCACTATCATAAAGTAAAGTTAAAATTGCTAAGTCTCTTACACCAATATTTGTTGAAGTATTAGGCAACGATAATATTCCCTTTATACCTACTTTTGATAAATATTTTATTGTGTTATCAATATTTTTTTTGGATTTAATGGCAGATATTCCATTTGAAATATTTATATATTTTAAATCTTCATTCGCTAAATAATTAAAAAAGGATTTAATTGCTGCCAGTCTTTGATTTCTTGTAGAGATGGAATTGCATTTTTCTGTTTCTAAATTTATTAAATATTCTTCAATCATTGCCTTATTAAAATTACTTAATGTGATATTTTGAATTTTCTTTTTTAACTTTTCAGAAATAAACTGTAATAATGAAATAAAAGTATATTTATAAGAAATTATTGTATTTTCTGAGAAATTTGCGTTACATTTTAATTCTGTATCAAAATACTTTGGTAAATAATAAGTTAAATCTTTTTTCTTATCCATTATCTATATCCTCACTTTTTAATAAATCTGAATAATATTTTTCTTCTTTAGATGTAATATTTATAAAATAATCTTGAACAAGCATTAAATAGTATTCTGTTGAACTTATATTTTTATGTCCTAAATATTTACTTAAAATTGGTAATGTAGTATATAAGTCTTGTCCATTTTTTTCCATTTTTTCTAAAGCATTAACTGCAAAAGTAAATCTAAAATCATGTAATCTTGGAGGTGTTCCATCAGGACGCTTGATATTTAATTTCATTAATATTTTTTGAAAATATTCAGTAATATGATGCGAAATTTTTTCACCTTTTGAATTACAAATAAGATATTTACTTTTTATATTGTGTTTTTTCTTATAATTTATGTAAGAATCAAATAAAGAGTCTGATAAAGGAACAATTCTAGAAACATGACATTTACTATCATTAATAGTTATTGTTTTTTGTATATAATCAATGTCATTTTCAGTTAGGTTAATTAATTCCTTTTTTCTTAACCCACAACCATATAAGAAACGTATAAATATAGGTAATATAAAATCATATATACTTTTATTATCATATTGATGTGCATCGATATATTCAAATATTCTTTTTAATTCATCTTGTGAATATATATATGGTTTGAATTGTGAATCTTCTTTTTTTAATTTTATATTGTGAACATAGATATTCTTATACCCAGATTTACTTAAAAATACCGCAAATTGTTTTACGAGAGATAATCTGTGCCTTTGTGTATCTTGGTTTTCGTTTTTTCTTCTTATGCAATATTCTTCAATCATTTCTTTTGTTAACTTAACTTCTGTTATTCCTTTATTAGAAAAGAATTTATCTAATCTTTTCAATTCACCTTCTTCAGAAATTGCATCATAACCTAAACTTCTTTTATATTCAATATAAAGAGGTGCGACTTCTTTAAATGGTCCAATATAATCTTTACTCATATAAATTCACCTCTAATGATAAGTTTCTTAATTGATCTATATCAATATTTAAATATATATTAGTTACATCACAGCTACTATGTCCTAAAACACTTGATATGGTTTTAACATCGATATTGTTTTTAAGCATATTAGAAGCTAGACTATGTCTTAAAGCATGTAATCCTAATTTTTTATTTTTAGTATAAACTCCGGCCTTTTTAGCATAATCGCTCATTGATTTATGTAATGAAGAGAAATGTTCCATATCAACATATTTATATGGAGGTCTGGTGGGTAAAAAGACATATTCACTTTCCACATTTGGTCTTGCATTTTTCAAATAATCTAAAATAGCAAATTTAACATTATCAGTTAGTGGTAATTCTAACAATCTTTTGGTTTTATATTGAATTAATTCGATTTTATTTTGGTTCCAAATGATATTTTCTTTTTTTAAATGAACAATATCAGAATTTCTTAATCCATACACTGTGGCAAGCAACAATATAGCTAAATCTCTTTTACCTCTTTTTGTATTTGTATCAACTTGTTCAATAATTTTATTGATATCATCCATAGAATAATAAGATGGTAATTTTAATCTATCGAATTTAGCAATTCGTGGAAAGATATCATTGCCACTATAATTGAATTTTCCATTTTCAAATAAATATTGAAAAAAATATTTTAGTTTATATTTAATTGCATATACAGTCGCTTGCGAATAATTTTTAGTATTAATGAAATTAATAAATTTATAAATATCATTAATTTTAACTTTATTGATAGAATCGATTTTATTAAAATTTAAAAATTGAAAGAATTTACATAAAGTATTCTTAAAATCATTAATTGTTGATTGAACATATTTTTCTTTGATTAAAAATTCTTCAAATTCATTGAAAACACCTCTATAAGAATTAGGGATTTTTTTATCTAAAACTTTTTTATAGATTCCAATTTTTTCGTTTTTATCAAGAGAGTTTAATATATGCATTGCTCTCATTCTTCTAGTATGTGTTCTTCCTTTACCATTTTTAATATCGATATGATAATATTTTTCCAAAAATTTCATAGCTATATTATAATCAAAATATTCAACATTAAATAATTCACACATTTCATAAAATTTCTTCCATGTGAATTTATAGTCTTCAATTGTATCATTACGATATTTATCGTCTTGTAATTTATTAATAGCAGTATTTATTAACTCTTTTAATTTTAATCTATCCACATATATCACCTTGTTGATAATATGTGACAATTTTTTAATTTTATTCATTCAAGTTATGTAAAGTGAAAAACTCATTCATAAAATAAAAAACACAGTTTCATAATAACTGTTTGCATAATATTATAGTTTCTATAACCTATTGGTAGGCCCTTACCTTTTTCGTATATTGGTATTCTTTGTATTTCATCTATTATTTTCAATTTTTCCTTATCATTTAAATTAGAGTTTTTAACTTTTAAAATCTCTCTTTTCTTTAACTTACAAATGCATTCATTTGCATATTCTTCATCTGTTGAATTAATTATTTTAATTAAAATATTAATAACCCTTTTATGGGATGTTATCATTTTACTGGACACTTTACACAAAGTTTATTGTTTTTGGGGTGGTGGGGTATTTTTAAAAAGGCTGCGTTAATAAACTAAAAATAAAAGACAGAGGATATATTTGTAAACAACTATAAACTAACTTTTATAAATTATTTATTAAGTAATATTTACAAAAGACAAATTTATTAAAAAAAAGAAGCCAATTATTTAGCTTCTGTAGTAAATCCATATTTTTTATTGAATTTTTCAACTTGACCAGCTTTCTTAACTGTTCCCTGTTTACCAGTAAAGAATGGATGACATTTATCACAAACTTCAACCTCTAGTTCAGGTTTATTAGATCTAACTATAAATGTATTACCGCAAGCACAAGTTACTTTAGTATCCATAAATTCTGGATGAATACCTTTTTTCATACTTATCTCTCCTTCCGCCATGACTAAAAACAAGTCATAGAAATTTAATGCAAATATATTCTAACAAACATCTATCCAAAAATCAAGTCTCAAATAATTTTTTACTCATATTTATAACGACTTTATTTCCTATTTCTTTTAAAGTACCCTTAGAAATTACATTGACATCACTTATATCAATATATGTCACATCATATTCCGTGCAAACATCCTTATATTTTTTATTCAAATAATCTAAAACATCACTTATATTTTCATTATCACTTTCAAAAAAGGGATTATAAATGCCAATAAAAACAATATCCTCTTTACAATACTCCCTCATCAAACTAAATAAGCGATCCAAATCATAAGCCAAATCATCAATATAATCGTATACTTCATTATATACAATATTAAAATCCCTAAGTTTTTCATAAACATCCTCATTACTAATATTTAAAGTGACTAAATCTGCTTTGATTAAAGCATTCTTTAAACTAAAACTACCTTTAGCAGTTTTAACTTTTCTATTTTCATTAATATCATTAATAATATCTGTACTTCTTGTATCAACTTTCGCAAAATCATCAGAATAGCGTTCAAGTAAATCCTTATTTTTCAAAAAATTTTTAATATAATGTGAATAACCAAAAACTTCCCCATTATCTAAATAAACTTTTTCTAACGAATCACCTAAAGCCACATAATAAACTTTTTTATCCATATTAGCTAAATAAATTAAAAAAATCAAAAGCAAAACAAAACCTATAATTAATATTTTTCTCATAAAACCCCTCACAATAAAAAGTAGACCTAAATCTACTTTAACTATATTAATTATAATTTTTTTTATTCATCTTCAAGCCATATTTTAGCCCCAACATTAGTAAATTTTTTTATCAAATCGCTATAACCTCTAAGCAAATGTTTTATATCAGTAATCGTCGTCTCACCCTCTGCCGTTAAAGCGGCCAAAACTAAAGCAGCTCCAGCTCTTAAATCACTTGTTCTAACTAGTTTTCCAATTAAAGAAGTAGGACCATACACCTTAATTGTATCACCATTAACTATAATATGTGCGCCCATCTCATTTAAATATTTCGTATTTTGAAATCTATTTTCATATATCATTTCTTTGACTGTACTTTCGCCATCAGCTAATAAAAGTAAAGTGGTAATCGGTTGTTGTAAATCCGTTGGAAAACCAGGATAAACTGCCGTTTCAATATTCACCGGTTTTAAATGATCTACCTTATTTGTAATAACCTTATCACCATCTATTTTAAAATCGCAGCCCATTTCTTTAAGCTTTTCAAAAAAACTAGTCAAATGATCTGGCCTTACATCACAAATTTCTAAATCTTTACCATTCATAACTCCAGCTAAAATATAAGTTCCAGCTTCTATTCGGTCGGGAATAACTTTTACTTTTCCACCAGATAATTTTTTTACTCCCATAATTTCTAATCTATTAGTATCCATTCCCTTTATTTTCGCACCCATACTATTTAAAAATTCAATCAAATTTCCAATTTCTGGTTCACTGGCCGCATTATTAATAATTGTTGTACCTTCAGCTTGGACGGATGCAAGTAAAATGTTAACTGTCGCTCCAACACTAGGAAAAGGTAAATCAATAGTAGTTCCTTTTAATTTATCTGCTTCTATTACATATGAATTATCTTTAACCGTAACTTTTGCACCTAATTTTTCAAAACCTTTTAAATGAAAATCAACTGGCCTTGCCCCAATATGACATCCACCAGGTAAACTTATTTCTACTTTATTAAATTTTGAAAGTAAAGCTCCCATAAAATAATATGAAGCCCTAAGTTTACTAGAATAATCTTCAGTAATCGGTTTGTTGATCATCTCTGTACTATCGATATGAATAGTTCCACTTTCTAAAGAAAACTTAACATTTAAAAATCTTAAAATTTCTTCTAAATTTTCCACATCAGAAATATGTGGTACCTTTTCTATCACCACTTCATCAGAAAGAATAGCTGCTGGAAGTAGTGACACAACACTATTCTTAGATCCACTTATATATATTTTTCCACTTAAAGTTTGCTTGCCAATAACTTTGATTTTATCCATATAAATCACCTTTCAATTTATTTTAACACACTCTTTAAAATTTACCAATATCTTTGCACTTTCTTGACAATTATAAGGCAAAAATAAGACCAACTAACGTCAAAATTGAACCACCAATCGCCGTAGCAATTTTTCCTAATAATTTCTCGATTTTATTACCAATTAGTAAACCAACAAAAGTAAAAACAAAACTCGTAATAGCAAAAATAAATGGCGAAATTATTGTACTTATTCCCATGTTTGGTAAAGTTATGCCAAGTGAAAAGCTATCTATACTAACAGCTAAACCAAAAAGAAAAAATTCACTAAATTTTAAAGGTTTTAACTCTTCATCTTTTTTAAATGAAGATACTATCATTTGAATACCAATAAAAGATAGAATAATAGTAACAACAATATCCGCGTTAAACTTAAATAAAGATAAAATAAGTTCACCCACAAACATTCCAAGTAATGGCATTACCAAATGAAATAATCCAACAACCAAAGACAAAATAACTTTATCCCTATTATTCATTCCTATAGTCCCATAAGCTAAAGCTAAAGAAAATGCATCCATACTTAAACTAATAGCCATTAAAAAAACCAGTAGCATAACCCCTTCACCTCTTATTAAAAGTTTATGGCAATAGTTTTATATTAGGACAAATATTTTTCTAATAATTCCATTACAATAGATTTATATTCTACCTCCGTATTTTCATCTTCTTCAATTAAACATAAAGGTGGAAATAAAACACACCACCAATTATCTCCTTCACCTTTACCCAAAGTAACTAATAGTGATTCATAATAACCAGCTTCATACTTAACTCCCTTATACTCTTTCTCCGGAAAATAATTTTTACCAAAATTTATAGTATAACCTTTATCATATTTTTCTTCACTCAATATTTTTTTTACATCTTTATCTACTAATTCCAAATTATTTTTAATAATCTCTTCTGCTTCTTCACTACTCTTCGCATCCTTAAGCAAATCATACATTGTAATTTCTAATTTATCTTTAACCTTTAATTTTATATCTTGATCAAAAGCTGAATTACTATTAGGAATAATTCTTATTCTAATTGCATCAGCAGGTATTGTTAAATTTTTAGCTAAAGTATCAGATATAAACACATAAAATACTCCAATAATCAAAAGTAAAACAACTGTTTTTTTCATTTAAAAACCACCCTTCAATTTAATAATGGGTAGTTTATATATTTTTTATTCAATTTCATAGTTTATTAACTATTTAAAGCTTGTTTTTTATACAAAATGTAGCATATAAAGGTACTGACTTAATATTATTATCAAACCCAAAATTCTTAGTAGATATCCTAATAGCATACTTTGGTTTATATTTTTCCATATAATAATTTAAACTTTTAGCCTTTACGTTATCAGAAGCTTTAACTTCTATAGGGATAACTCCATCATTAGTTTCTATTAAAAAGTCAATTTCTACCACTTGATTTACATTATAATAATACAAATCAAAACCACTACATACAAGCTCATTAGCCACATAATTTTCCGCTATAGTTCCTAAATATTCTAATTTATCCCCCAAAACTAATCTGTTATAAGAAATATTTAAAATAGAAGAAAGTATGCCAACATCACTTAAATATAATTTAAAACTGTCACTATCCATATATCCTTTTAAGGGAATTTCAAATTTATTAACAAGATATGATGGTATCACTAAATTACTGGAAATAAGCCATTCTAAACTCATATAATAATCTCTTTTTCTCGCATCCTTATCTATAGATGAATACATAAACTTTTTATTTTCTTTTAGTAATTGTTTTGGAATTGTATTATAGATTCTTTCTATTTTTGCACTTTCAAACTTATTAGAAACATACTTTGTCATATCAGCCAAATATGAAATAACAATCGAATTTAAAATTTCTCTATCAAAATTTAAAATATCAAGGTTGTTTTTTATAAGATTATCTACAGCATTAGGCATTCCACCAGAGCATAAATACAATCTATAATACTTTAAATATTTTTCATGTAAAGCTAATGTCATCTGCTCATCATTTTCATAACAAGATTTTATTTGTTTAACAGCCATCTCTTCACCCAAAGCCATTAAAAATTCCTCAAAGTCCATCGGATACATTTTCAAAATTCTAACCTTTCCAACAGGAAAAGATGATTTAAATCTATTCAGTTTTACACCAAGCAAAGATCCAGCACACACAATCTTATATGGAAAATCATTTTCACAAAAATATTTTAAAGCTGAAATTAATTGTTCGGATTCTTGAATTTCATCCAAAAATATAACAGTATTTTCAGTAATTTGTCTGTTTAAATAAAGTTTCATTTTTTCAATTTTATCTTTAGTATCTATATCTTCTTCAAAAAAAGATACAATAGATTTATCATCAAGTAAATTAATATAAATATAATCATCAAACTCTTTTTTGCAAAATTCATTAATTATATAAGTTTTTCCTACTTGTCTAGCACCTATAACCATAAGTGGAGTAAGTACATTATTTTCTTTCCAATTTAATAATTGTTCATAAAATTTTCTCTTCAAATCGCATCACCTTTATTTAATATTATACACATTTTTAAATAATATGCAATCAAGTTTCACGTTTTTATACACCTTTTATACATTTGATTTCACGTTTTTATGATTTTTTTCGTCTTAAGTTTCACGTTTTTATACAAAAAAATAGACTTTTTAGGAATTGCACTCCCGAAAGTCTAAAAACAATATTCTATTATTTATGATAATTTTCATTATGATTTATTTTATATGCTCTATAAATTTGTTCAAGTAATATCACCCTAAATAATTGATGAGGGAAAGTAAATTTAGAAAACGATAACTTATAATTACTTCTTGATTTAACCGTTTCATCTAATCCATAAGAGCCACCAATCACAAACGTTAAATTTTTATTACTACTAAAATTATTATCTATTTTCTTCGCAAACTCTAAAGAAGTTAAACTATTCCCTTCTATTTCCAAAGTAACAACATAATCATTATCTTTAATCTTAGAAAGTATCTTTTCTCCTTCTTTTTTCATGGCTATACTTTCATTAGCTTCATCTGGAATCTCGATTATTTCTAACTTAATATACTTAGAAATTCTTTTACTATATTCTTCTATAGCATCTACAAAAAATTTTTCTTTAACTTTTCCAACACATATTATTTTCATAATTCAATTAACTCCGTACTTTCCCTTTGCATAGCAATCTCAATATCTGGAATTCTAACACCTTTTTTCTCTAGTGTATCAAGCAATGTTTTCAAAGCCACTTCTGGTCTATTATTCTCTTCACTTAAGTGAATCAAAATAACCTTCTCAGTCTTATCGCCAATAAAATTAGATAAATAATAAGCTGAATCTTTATTAGATAAATGGCCTTTATCACTTAAAATACGCTGCTGTAAATAATAAGGATATTTTCCTTCTCTAAGCAATCTAACATCATGATTACTTTCAAACACATAGACACTTTTATTCTTTAGCTTATCAAAATTTTTCACATGAATATAACCTGTATCGGTAATATAAGCTACCGATTTATTATTAGAACTAAATACATATCCATTAGAATCGGCTGCATCATGTGAAGTTTTTATAACTGTCACATTTAAATCATCAATAGAAGTATCTTCATCAATATAAACTTTATCTTCTATTTCAAAGCCTAACTCATCTTCCATTTTATGAGTCAAATAAACTACTGGATGATATTTTTTTAAAAACACTTTTAATCCTGCCACATGGTCAGTATGAGTGTGAGTTATAAAGACCCTTTGAATTGAAGAAGGGTCTACATCAATATTTTTCAACGCTTTAGCAATATAACCCGCACTCATACCTAAATCTACAAGCGATCTAGTTTTATCAGTTTCAATATATGACGAGTTGCCTTTACTACCACTAGCTAAAACACAAATTTTCATTAATACATACTCATCGGATTAATTCGGCAATAATCGCAGCCTTTCCATATTTCATAATGGACATGCGGACCAGTTGCCGTTCCTGTCATACCAACAAAACCAATAACATCGCCACGGGCAACAACTTGACCAACTTTAACATTAATTCTTGACATATGAGCATATAAAGTTAAATAACCATTGTTATGATCAATAATCACATGATTTCCATAACTATAGTGATAACTAGCCTCTTTAACTCGTCCATTATTAGTCGCATATATTTTTGAACCATATCCTGTACCACTTATATCAAGACCACCGTGAAGTTCACGTCTGCCAGTAACTGGATTAGTTCTCCAAACATAACCACTACTAAGAGTCCATCCACTATCAGTTGGCCAGCCCCAACTTGTTGTACTACCAACATCTGGAATATATTTATTTCCTTTGACAATTATTTTACTAACAGGTTCTTTCAAAACCGTTTTTCCTTGTGGATCTACATAATTAATAACTCCATTAACTTTTCTGACTTTTTGAGCTACTCTCTCAAGCCCGTTTTCACCTTCTTGAATAACTTTATCTTGACCAATAACTATATTATCATCATATCTTTCTTCCGTTGTATACTGACTTTCAATATCTTCAACGACATAAGACTCTTCAACCACGCTAATTTGTGGATTAGTTTCTACTATTTTCAATTTTTGTCCTGGATAAAGTAAATTGGTTGTACTAGTTAATTCTGTATTAGATATTAAAAGCTCCTCAGGACTTACTTTATTATTAAATGCTACATTTTCAATAGTATCACCAGCTTGAACTGTATATTCATTAGCTACTTGATTTTTACCATATAATAAATAATTAGCAAGCTCCACCGCATCTATATAAATAGTTTCATTTACTGGTATATTAGTCTCTCTAACTGTAATATCTTCATTAACATACACATCGTTAATATTTTCACCAGTTGTCTCAATTTTTACTTGGTTATCATCAATATACGCTTCATAGGCATCAGCTCCAACAAAAGTTTCAATCAAAGCCGTAACCGCATCTTTAAAGACCTTTTTATCTAAAACATATATACTTTGCGTAGTAACCGTATTCTCATTATCTTTATTATCTGTTTGTTTTTTTATAATAAATTCAAAACCTTTTATGGTTAAAGGCTCTTCTTTCGAAATTTTTCGGTAAATTTGAGAAACCGAACTTAATTTACCATTATACGTTGTTAACTTTCTAATTTGCAGACCTTTAGGTGAATAAACTTTATCGACATCAAATTTATTTTTATAATAAGTACCATTTTTATCAATATAATTTTCAAGTTCCTTATCAGAACGAATTGTACCCAAAGACTTATCATTTAAATAAACTTCATAATAATTATTTGGTTCTGGAGCAGCTTTATAACCAAAGCCTAAAACAAAAACTCCAACTACAATTACTATAAGCATCAGACCAATTGAAAATTTTTTCATTTAATCACCTACCTGACTATTTTCCATATTAAAAAACGAACTAGTATCCCTTTTAAAAATCAAATTAACCGTTGCTGTTGGTCCACTACGATGTTTTGAAATAATAAATTCACTCTTACTTGTATTTTCATCAATCGCACTTTCTTTATTATAATAATCATCACGGTATAAGAAAGCCACAATATCCGCATCTTGTTCAATAGATCCTGACTCTCTTAAATCAGAAAGTAATGGTCTTTTATCTTCCCTTCCTTCAACACTTCTTGAAAGTTGAGCCAAAGCAATAACTGGAACATTTAATTCCATTGCCATTGTCTTTAAAGATCTAGATATTTCAGAAACCTCTTGTTGTCTTTGACCGGCATATCTAGCTGAACCGCTAATAAGTTGCAAATAATCTATAATTACAATATCTAAACCATCTTCAGAATTTGCAAGTCTTCTACACTTAGCTCTAATTTCACTCACTGTCATACCAGGAGTATCATCAATAAATATTTTTGTATCAGCAAGTCTACTAATAGCTTCATTTACCCTTTTCCAATCTTGATGTTCTAATTTTCCTGTACGAAGTTTCGAAGCCTCAATTTGTCCAACTGAAGAAAGCATACGTGAAATAAGTTGTTCAGCTCCCATTTCCATATTAAATAAAGCTACAGTTTTTTTAGCATTCATCGCCATATTAACAGCTAAATTAACCGCAAATGCTGTTTTACCCATTGCTGGACGCGCGGCAATTATAATTAGCTCATTCTCATGAAAACCAGCTGTTAATCTATCAATATCATAATATCCAGATGGAACACCTGTAATTTCACCTTTTTGTGAAGATAATTTTTCTAAATCAGCTTGAGCTTTAAATAATACATCTTGAATAGTTTTAAATTCTGATCCTCTTCTATTTTTAACAACATCGAATATTTTTTTTTCGGCATCATCTAATATATCACCAATATCCAAAGGAGAAGAAAAACCCGCATTCACAATATCTGTTCCTGCTTCAATTAAATTACGTCTTAAAAACTTTTCTTCAATAATATTGATATATTCATCCGCATTGGCCGCCGTTGGTACAATGTTAATTATTTGGGTTAAATATTCAACCCCACCAACTTGATTAAGTAATTTTTTTCTTTCAAGTTCGGCCGTAACCGTTGTAATATCAATCGAAATTTTTTTATCAGCTAAATTCTTTATCGTTTCAAATATTTTCTTATGAGAATCCAAATAAAACATATCTTTATTTAATCTTTCGACAATACGTTCTAAAGCTTTCTCACTTAAAAACATTGATCCAAGAATTGCTTGCTCCGCATCTATCTTTTGCGGCATCGCTCTATCATTCATCTAATCACCTACTTCTGCAAATGTATCTTTAAAGTAGCCTCTACCTTTTTATGTAAAACAACTTTGACATTAGTTGTTCCTAAAGTATTAATCGGTACATCTAATTTAATCTTTCTTTTATCTATATTAAAACCTTTTTTCTTTAACTCATCTGCTATTTGTTTTGTACTAATTTGCCCAAAAACTTGACCATTTTTACCTGTATTAACCTTAAAATTCAAAGTCATTTTTTCTAATTTTTCTTTTATTTGTTCACATTCTTTTAAAAGCAAAGATTCTTCCAAAGCAGCTTCCTCTGTTTGCTTTTTTAAAACTTTACTACTTCCTTTAGTTTCCAAAACAGCAAGTTTATTATTAATTAAATATGTGCCATATCCATCTTTAACTTCAATTATATCATTTTTCTTACCTTGTTTTTTTACATCAGCTAATAATATAACTCTCATTTTATCACATCCTTAATAACTTTTTCTAAATTATCAGCCACCTCATCAACTGACTTATCCTTAATTTGAGCAGCTGCATCTGTTAAATGACCACCACCACCAATTTTTTTCATAATCTCTCCGACATTAACATTTCCCATCGAACGTGCACTCACACCAACAATTCTATCAGATATTTTTCCTATTGCAAAAGAAGCTTTTATATCTTCAAATTTAAGTAACTCTTTAGCAAGTAAAGCAATATCTACATTACCATGAATCCTATCGTCCATCTTGCACATCAAAACATCTGGAACTATCTCTTCGCTATTACTTATAAAACTATATCTTTTAACCATTTCTTCTCTTGGCTCTTTAAGCAAGTCTTGTATAAGTACAAAATCCGCACCATTTCTAGCCAAATAAGCGGCCATTTCAAAAGTTCTAGCTGTCGTTTTAATATTAAAACTACTAGTATCAACAACCATCCCAGAAAGTAAAACTGTCATAATTAATGGTTCAATATCTAATTTTAAATAATTCAAATATTCAGCCATAACCTCAACAATACTCGATTTGTTCGCATCACTATATTTATAAATCGTATCATCAATTGTATCTAAACTTCCAATATGATGATCAATAACTATCTTATCATTAATTAAATCAAGTACTTTTTCAGATTCTACTAATTCTGGTTTTTGTGTATCCAAAATAATCAATAATGAATTGTTGTGTTTAGCATTCATTATCTCTTCTTCTTTTTTAAATTCAAACGCAATTGCATTTTCCGCAAGTAATTTAAATGCTTTATCTAACGATCTATCGACTTTTTCTTCTGGAAAAACAATATAATTTTTCTTTTTCATAGCATTTACTATCTTAGAAAAAGCTAAAGCAGACCCCATTCCATCTAAATCAGGTCTCGCATGTGTCATTATTATAATTTCATCATGTTTTTTTATATTCTCATTTAATATTTCAAAGAGTTCGCGCATAATTTCACCCTCCTATTCATTATACTATAAATTATCAAGAATGTCTTGTCAACCGAACATTAAATAATAAAAATGTTTTGATTTCTATTCACACTAAAACTAAAGAAAAAAGAAAAGAAAACTGAAAAATAATACTGGTAATTAATATTATTTTTCTTGTTCTAATCTACATTAAGTCAAAAATTTTAAGGATTATATCTATAATTTTTTCAGTATGTATAATTTTAGCAATTTCCAATTCTTTTCTCCTTAAAGAACAAAATACCAAAATAAATTTTGCACGTTATTACCTCACGGTAAGCTCTTTCTACTTCATAGGAATCTTAGACTCCTCCATATAGAGTATCGGATGGTCGCCACCCTAATTTCTATTTTACTTATGTCAAAATTTATGATTAGATATGTTGCTTTAAATATA
>CALVRK010000007.1 GCA_944358565.1 uncultured Bacilli bacterium | reverse complement strand
AAGATAGTATGCTTTAGCATAGTATGACTTTCAGTCATCACTACAAACCCTGCACTTTCAGTGCAGGGTGGTTGATATTAAAGTTTTTTAAGTATTTAAAAAGGAATTAGGGTATAAAAAAGTGTATATATCTATAGAAGGTAAAAAGCCTTCTTAGAAGGAGGATTATGACATTTAAATTAGAAGAAGAATATTTTGGGCAGTTAGACGAAAAATTAACCTTAGTTCCTTTAACTTATGATAAAGCTTTTAAAAGACTATTTCGCACCAACTTAGATATCTTAAAAGATTTTTTAAAAGATGTTATTCCATTAGATATTGATAAAGACTGTAATATCAGACTTATGGATGGAGAATTACCTAAAGAAAACATGAAAGAAAAAGGTAAAATCATTGATATTTATGTTGTCTTAGATGGTAAAATATATGTCGATATAGAGATGAACAGAAGTAAATTTGAAAGTGTTTTAGAGCGTAATATTAAATATAAAGATAAATTATCGAGTATGCTTCCAGAAAGTAATGAAGATTTTAAAGCAATTACAAGTAAGAAATTATACCAGCTAAACTTAAATGCTTATCCTTTTGAAAAAGTTTTAGATGATATAATAGTTTTATATGGATTAAAGACTCATAAGATATATTCGAGTGATGAATGTATGGTAGTCAAAAGCCTTGAACGATATAGAGATTTATACTATAATAAAGGTAACAAAGAGAAAGATGTCATATGGCTTACAATATTAACTTCTAGGACATTTACTGAGTTATATGAGCTTTCAAATCAAATACTTTCAAAAGATAAAGTAAAAAAATTAATGGAGGCGGCGGTAAGTATGAGTAAAGATGGATTTATATTACATGAATGGCAGAAAGATAAGTTTGATGCTTTAGTAAAGTATAATGAAATAGAAGATGCGAAAAGAGAAGGAAAGAGTCTTGGAATTGAGGAAGGAAAGGCTTTAGGAAAAGCTGAAGGAAAGGCTGAAGGAATTAAGGAAAATACAATAAAAATAGCTAGAAATATGCTTAATATGAAAATGAGTATAAAAGATATTTCAAAAGCAACTGGTCTAACTGAAGAGAATATTCAAAGATTAAATGAAAAAAACATCAAAGATTAATTTTTTGGTGTTTTTTTAACATCTTGGCTTATAACTTGATTAATGATATAATTTTGTTTGATGAGTGAATAGGTGATGTTGATGGAAACAGAAATTAAGGCTTATGTAGAAACTATTGAGAAAACACCAATTGAAGATTTATATAGTGTTTTACCAAGTTTTAATGCTTATAATATGGATGTTATTATGAATAAGATTTGTGATACTTTATCAGAAAATGTTAATATTTTAAGAAAATTAAATGATGAAAGTAAAAATCACGAATTAGATGATGAAATTAAAGTTATGCTTAAGAAAATTTTTATTTGTAATAATTATTTAGACAGGAAAAACAATTCTAAATATTGTGATAGAGAACTTCAACATAAATTGGTTTTTGCAAAAACGCCTGCTGGAAAACCTTATTTTATGGTTGATTTAGATAAAGTTCCTAGAGAAGCTTATGATGAAGTTAAAAAGACTTTAGAAGAAATACTTTACGGTGTTAATAAAAGCGATAAGTCTAAATTTAAATATTATGCCGGGATTGAATTTCCTAAAAAAATTTTGGAGTTTAAAGGGTTTCAAGTTAGAATATTTACAACTAAGTTAAAAGGTAATATTTTATGTGTGTTTGGTTTAAGTATAAAAAAAGCCGATACAGATAAGAAAATAGATGAAAAGGTGAGAACAAGAGTTGCTAGAATAAGTGATCAGATTGATGAGTTAAAGTTAATGGTTAATGATGTTAATAAAAAACAGGAATTATTAAATGATAGTAAAGAAATTTTGGAGGATATAATGTTTATTTTATCTAATGATAATAACTTGTCTGATAATGTAGAATTATTATTTCCATCTGATGATGAATTAGAGGCAATGGTACCGTTTGATGAAAAAGATATCTCATCGCAAAAGTTAGATGTTAAAGAGAATATTTTGCTAGAGCCTGAAAAAGAAAATAAATCTTTAAATGTTTTGGAAACTGTTCCTAGTACGTCTAAAAAAGTTAAAAGAAGAGGAAGAGGTTTAGGTAAAAAAACTATTGTAAGAAATACGATTATGGATATGCTTAAAGGGTTTGATTTAGAAGAATTAAATGAAATTCAAGAATTTGTTCAAGATTTATATCAGAAGAAAAAGCTTAATGATTCGATTAATGAAATGTATAGTGGATTTCTTAATATGTCTGATGAGCAGATCCGAGATTTTGAAAATAGTATTAAATATTTTAAAAAAGATGAGGTGAGTAAACATAAATAAAAAATTGTTATCTTTATTGATAGCAATTTTTATTTTTTGTTAAAACTTTTTTGTTTTTGTCTATAGTCTTGATGATATTTTTTCATTAAAGCTTTATTTTCTAATTGTTCAAATATTTCAAATGGAATATATGGTTTAATTTGATCTCCCCATATAATGTATATAAACTCTAAAAAAGAATTGTAGTATTTTTCATCGGTAGGCAAACTTTCGATAGTTTTAGGGTCGGTTAAAATGTCGTGTAAAATTTCTAATTCGTTTTTTAATGTAATATTTGGTTTGAATGTTGGCTGAGGTGGATTTTGATTTTTTCTTATAATTTCATGGTGTTTTAATATATTAAATACTTCTTTTGGTATGTATGGTTTGATTTCGTTATTTAATATAATATAAAAGGGTTCTAAAAAATCCACATCATAGCGGTATTCATCTGGGAGTGTTGTTAAAATTTTGGGGTTTTTGATTATAGCTTTAAATAGATCAGCGCCATTTTTAAAATTGTGGTTCATAACAAATTACTTTCTTTAATAATATATTAAACTTACTTATTAGTTATGTCAACAAAAACATGAATTTGATTTTATTTATTAAATGTGTTATTTTATTAGCGAAAGAGGTGTTTGGATGAAAAATGATTTTGAAAAAATTTATAGTAAGCTGGATAAGTTTATGGAAAGTAAGAATGTTACGGAAAATAATATGCAGAATGTATTAGATGATTTTATTAAACAATATAATAATGGAACTTTAAATGTAGTAGAAACATCTTTTGATAAAGCGATGGATAAATTTAGTGAAGCTTTTGAAGCAAAAACGGAAAAGAAGGCAATTAAGTTAGCTAAGGAAGCTATTAAAATTGATCCAGATTATATTGAACCATATTTATTTATAATTCCCTATGAATATGAAGGAGAAAAGGTTTTAACTGAAATTGATAAAGTTTTAGATAGAGAAGAAAAGCGACTTAGAAAACAAGGTTATTTTGAGAATGAAGGACAATTTTATGGTATATGGGAAACTAGACCATATATTAGAGGGTTACATCAAAGGGCTTTAGTTTTACTTCAATATGGTAAAATAAATTTAGCTAAAAAACAATTAGAAGAGATTATAAAACTCAATGAACATGATAATTTGGGCGCTAGATATGTACTTTCTGCTATTTATGCTTATTTTGAGGATGAAAAAAGTTTTAATAAGCTTTATAAAAAATATAGTGAAAAAAATCTATTTTTCTTAGTTCCTAAAATGTTTTTATATTATAAATTGGGTGATAGTAAAAAAGCATTGGAAATTTTAAAAGAAGTAAAAAAAGCAAATCCATATTTTATAGATATGCTTTTATCCGATGAATTAGATGACATTGATTCAATTGATTATTATCAAATTGGTGAAAAGTCAGAAGTAGTCGAACTTTTAATTACACAAGATTTTCTGATCAATTCGTCAGCCGGTCTTTTAAAGTTGATAGCTGATAATTCAAAGATGTGATATTTAATCATGTCTTTTTATTTACAAAGTTTTTGGCTTATTATATAATGGGTTTAAGGTGATTTGTATGAAAGCATTAATAACAGGCGCGAGTTCAGGTATGGGAGCGGATATGGCTAGAGTTTTAGTATCTGAAGGATATGAAGTAATACTTGTAGCTAGAAGAAAAACTAGATTAGAAAAATTAGTTAAAGAGTTAGGTGATAAGGCTAGTTATATTGTTAAAGATATTTCAAGTACTTATAACTGTATGGAACTTTATAATGAATTAAAAAAAGAGGATATTGATATTTTAATTAATAATGCTGGGTTTGGGGTGTTTGGAGAATTTAGTGATACTAATATTGATAAAGAACTTGATATGATTGATTTAAATATTAAGTCGCTTCATTTACTTACTAAATTATTTTTAAAAGATTTTAAGAAAAAAGATAAAGGCTATATTTTAAATGTTGCTTCTTCAGCTGGTTTTATGGCTGGACCTTTGATGGCTAGTTATTATGCAACTAAAAATTATGTAGTTAGTTTAACTTTAGGTATTTATGAAGAACTAAAAAAAGATCAAAGTAATGTTTCTATTAGTGTTTTATGTCCGGGACCTGTTAATACAGAATTTAATAAGGTAGCTAGAGTACATTTTTCAATTAAAGGAATAGAAAGTATGGATGTGGCTAAATATGCAATTAAAAAAATGTTTGACGAAAAACTAATTATCATTCCTAGTTTAAAGATGAAATTTGGGATATTTTTAATTAGGTTTATACCTAGAAAATTACTTTTAAAAATTAGTTATAAAATTCAAAATGGTAAAAGAGGTTAAGTCTTTAAGTGATTTAACTTTTTATTTTGCGTATGTTATAATGTAGGTGGGTGATAATATGGGCAAAATATTAGATTATGATGAGATGAATGATATATTAGATTCATTAGATATAAATGTGATTAAAAAAGAAAAACCAATTGGATATACTTATTTTGGTTATCCAATTGATCATTATGTTTATGGACATGGCAAGTATCATGTGATTATTACTGGTGGAACTCATAGTGCTGAGGTTATTAGTAATGTTTTTGTAATTAGATTTATGGAAAGGCTTTCTAAAAAAGAAGTTTATATTGATGAGGATTTATATACACTTCATTTTATTCCAATTGTTAATCCAGAAGGTACAATTATTGTGACAAGTGCGATTCGGAGTTTAATTCCTAGAGATATTTCTTTAGAAGAAGAGCAAACATACTTTTTAACTTATTATAGAAATAGTTATATTGAAGGAGATTATGCGAATAAATATGGTGATAGAGATTATAAATTACAGCAAATGATGTTTAGACATGCGACTCCTTTGATTTTAGATGATAAGCATAAAGAATTAAAAGAATATTTGATAGAATTATTTCAAAAAAACGATTTACCTATAGGGTGTATGATTAATTGGTCTAGTAATGGTAGAGGTGTTGATTTAAATAGTAATATAGAGAGTAGTTCTTTTATTGATAGAGTTAGTAATGGGGAAGAAATATATGCCAATTTACATTTAAATAATATTAGAAGAGATAAATTAGGCCCTTTAGGGTGTCCTTATTTTAAAAAAGGAGAACTTGAAAAGGAAAATGAATCTTTATTAAATTTTTATAATGAGATAAAAAATAAGTATGATTATATCGGTTCATTTATTTATCATAGCTGCGGGAATATTGTTTATTATTTAGGTGGCGCGAAAGAAAAAAATCCATGGGTTAATTTAACTAAGGAAGATGGAGATGATAATTATAAGGTTGCAAAAGCATATGCTGATAAGGCAGGTTATAAATTAGATGGTTTAGAGATTTATACAACAATGGATTCTAAATTAAAAAGTTTATTTCCTATTACTTTGTTAGTTGAACTTGGTGGGGTTAGAGCAACACCCCTTTCACAGTTTATGGATTTGGATTTGGATGGAAGTTTTTCAAGTTTTAAAAGAGTTTATTCTAATATTATTGAAGAAAATACTTTAGCTATTTTAAATGCGTTACCGGTGATGTTAGATTCTTATAACAAGCACGCTATTTGATTATGATACAATGTTAAAAATTAACATAAATCTTTTTTTGTTTTATCATTGTAAATTGTTTTTATTTATAATATAATAAGTGCTGTGGTGAGACTATATGCAGGCGGTAGGTATTAAAAATTTAAATTTTAGTTATGGAAATATAAAGGTTTTTGATAATTTAAATTTAAGTATTAATGTAGGAACTTTTGCTACTATTTTAGGAAATAATGGGAGTGGGAAAACAACACTTGCACGCATTTTGTCTGGCACTTTGAAGTACAAGGGTGAATTAAGTAAATTTTTTAAAAGTAATGAAATTGGATTTATTGATGAGATATATGAATATGATAGCGATGATTTAGTGATGAATGTTTTGATAAAAGAAGCAAAGAAATTAAAGAAAGACGATATTAGAAATAAAATATTTAATATTTCAGTTATGTTTAACTTTAGTAAAAATTTAGATAAAAGTTTTGATAATCTTTCTTTTACGCAAAAGAAGTTAGTTGTATTAGGTAGTTATTTAATTCAAAATATTAAAATGTTAATTTTAGATAATTTTTTTGAAGACTTTGATAAGAATTTAAAAAAAGAGATTATTAAAAAATTAAAGAGATTTGCGAAGAGGGAAAATATAACAGTTGTGAATTTTTCTAATGATGTAGATGAAATATTTTATGCGGATGATATAATAATTATTGGTGATGGGAAAGTACTTTTAGATGGTTCTAAGAGAAAGGTTTTTGAAAAGGAAGATGTGTTTGAAAAATATGAATTAGAACGACCTTTTGTTGTTAGTTTATCAGATAAGCTTAAGTTTTATGATTTGATAGATAAGATTTATTTTGATGAAAAGAAATTGGTGGATGATTTATGGAAATAGAATTTAAAGATGTAAGTGTGAGTTTATCTGATTATAAATTTAAAAACTTATTATTTAATATTGCTGATAAAAAAATTACTTTTGTTGTTGGCAAAGGCGGTAAAAGTTTATTACTTTCGTTAATTAATGGTGATATTCCATATGAAGGTGAAATTATAAAAAATATTAAAAGTGTTTATTTTTTGAAACAAAATCCAGCTGAATTTTTCTTTTGTAATACAATTTATGCAGAAATATTATTTGAAATAAAAAAAAGAAAAATAAAATGTGATTATGATAAAAAAATTATTAGTGCTTTAAAGATGGTTGGTCTTGATAAAAGTTTTTTAAATCGTTCACCATTTGAGATAAGTAGAGGTGAACAAAAAAAAGTGGCGCTGGCTAAAGCATTAGCTTGTAACCCAAGATTATTCATATTAGATGAGCCTTTTACTAATTTGGATTATGCAAGTAAAAAAAATTTAATAAAATTATTTAGAATGATGAAGTTAAGATATGGAAAAACGTTTGTTATTGCTTCTAATGATACAGATATTGCTTTAGAACTGGCTGATGAGGTTATTGGAGTTAAAGATGGTGATATAATATTTAAAGGTAATAAATTTGATCTATTTACTAATCATCAACTTTTAGAAAAATATAATATATTTGAACCAGAAATTGTGAAATTTATTAATTTGGTTAAGGATAGTAAAGGTATTAATTTGGGTTACCGGGATGATATAAATGATTTAATGAAAGATATATATAGATTTGTTGAATGATATGGATGTGCGATTAAAGCTTATTTGTGTTACAATAGTATAGATATAAAATATATTTGCTAGTAGGAGGAATATTATGAGATACTTGATAACATTTGCATACGATGGTTCTAAATATAAAGGTTATCAAAAACAACCTAAGGAAAAGACGGTACAAGGAGAGCTTGAAAAAGCTTTAAAAACAATTAATGGTCATAAGAAAGTAAGTGTTCATGCTTCTGGTAGAACGGATGCGGGAGTTCATGCTTATAATCAGAAAGCCCATTTTGATTTAGATATAAAACATATTACACCAGAAAAACTTAAAGATGGCCTTAATAGTTTGCTTCCTAAGGATGTTTATATTAAAAATGTGGAGATTGTAGCAGATGATTTCCATGCAAGGTTTAATGCAAAGGCTAAGGAATATATATATATAATTAATATGGGGGAATATAATCCAATTGAAAAAGACTATATTTATCAATATAATAAAAAATTAGATGTAGTAGAGATGGAAAGAGCATTAAAGTATTTAGAGGGAACTCATAATTTTAAATCGTTTACAAAAACTGATGAAGAAAAGGAAGATTATGTGAGAACTATTGTTCAAACAAGATTGACTCGTGAGCTTAAGAATGTTAATAAAATTACTTTAAGTTTTTTAGGAACAGGTTTTATGCGTTATCAAGTGAGAAATATGATAGGTACTTTAATTGAAATTGGCGAAGGAAAACGTAAGAGTGAGGATATAATCGATATATTAAATGCGCAAGATCGAAGAAAAGCTGGTAAAACAGCTAATCCTGAAGGATTGTATTTAAAAGACGTATTATATTAAGCCTTAAGGTAACAAAATAGAAAAATTATCAATAATTTGTAAATTTGTTAATTTAAAGTCAAGAAAATGTATGAAAAAACATATAATTTCATTGACTTTTAAAGGCTTTTTTAATATAATTAATACTGGTACATTTATTTATCCCACATAAGTAAGTCTTGGGAAAACTTACTAATGTAAAGGAGAAAGGAAAATAAAAATGAAAACATACATGCAAAGAAAAGAAGATGTCACTAGAAATTGGTATGTTGTAGACGCTGAAGGTCAAACTTTAGGTCGTTTGGCTACTAAAGTTGCAAATGTTTTAAGAGGAAAACATAAACCTACTTATACTCCACATATCGATGGTGGCGATTATGTTATTGTTGTAAATGCTAATAAGGTAGTACTTACAGGTAACAAGTTAAATGATAAGATGTATTATAACCACAGTAGATATACTGGTGGACTTCGTGAGAGAACAGCTAAAGAAATGATTGAAAAATATCCAGTAGAAATGATTGAAAGAGCTGTTAAAGGCATGCTTCCAAAAGGAAGATTAGGTAGACAAATGTATAAAAAATTATTTGTATATGCAGAAGGAAATCATCCACATAGTGCTCAAAAACCTGTTGAGCTTAAAGTGGACTAGGAGGGTTTTAAATGGCAGAAAGAAAATTTGTAGGAACTGGTCGTAGAAAAGCATCTGTTGCTAGAGTACAAATGGTACCTGGAAAAGGAACTATTACTGTAAATGGTAGAGATGTTAGAGAATTCTTCCCATATGAAACTAATATTATGGATTTAATGCAACCATTAGTTGCAACAAATAATGAAAATACATTTGATATTACTGTTAAAGTTAACGGTGGTGGATTTACTGGTCAAACTGGTGCTATTCGTTTAGGTATTACTAGAGCTTTACTTGAATATGATAAAGAAAACGAAGGTAAAGAAGATAGTTATAGAAAAATTTTAAAAAGAGCTGGATTTGTAACTCGTGATTCTAGAGTTAAAGAAAGAAAGAAACCTGGATTAAAAGGTGCACGTAGAGCTCCACAATTCTCAAAGAGATAATATATTTTATCAAAAAAAACATTGGATTTTGTTCCAGTGTTTTTTGTATGTTTTTGGGGTTGTTTAAAATGTGTAAAATTTGATGTAAAGTTAAATTTCTTTTAAAATTTTATATTGTTAAATTTTGGATATGTTCATATAATTATAGTATAAGGTTGGAAACAATAGGGGCTGGCATATGCCAATTCAATTTTCCAACTTTTTTTGTACAGATTTTTAGAAAAAATTAAAATATGGTATACTATTTAGTGAATGTATTTGAATATTGGTGGTGAAAAAAATGCTTAAAGTTAGTGATGAATGGTCTGATTATGAATGTTTAGATGCAGGTAATAGTGAAAAATTAGAAAGATGGGGTAAGGTTATTTTAAGAAGACCTGAACCACAAGCTATGTGGGAAATGGATTTTAGTGATGAATGGAATAAAGTAGACGGCTTTTATCACCGTTCTAATAAAGGTGGAGGATACTGGGAGTTTAAAAATAAGTTACCGGAGTTTTGGACGGTAAAATATAAAGATTTAACTTTTAAAGTCACTCCAACTAACTTTAAACATACTGGATTATTTCCCGAGCAAGCTACTAATTGGGATTTTATGATGAATAAGATTAGGAATGCTGTTTCTAACGGAAGAAAGGTCAAAATTCTTAATTTGTTTGCTTATACTGGTGCGGCAACAATGGCTTGTAGTAAAGCGGGCGCTGATGTTGTTCAAGTTGATGCTTCTAAAGGAATGACAATGTGGGCTAAAGAAAATAGAGATTTATGCGGACTTACTGATCATAATATTAGATTTATTGTAGATGATTGTTTAAAGTTTGCACTCAGAGAATATAGACGTGGGAATAAATACGATGGAATTGTCATGGATCCACCTAGTTATGGTAGAGGGCCGAATAAAGAGGTTTGGAAGTTTGAAAAAAATATGGCTATTTTGTTAGATGCTTGTTTAAAAATACTTAGTGATGAACCATTATTTTTACTTATTAATGCTTATACGACAGGTATTAGTAATATCGTACTTGCTAATATGCTTAAAACGATGATGTTGCCAATTTATCCAAATGGTAAGGTTACTTCGGGAGAAGTTGGACTTCCAATTACGAAAAATAATTTAATACTTCCTTGCGGGATATATGGGAGATGGGAAAGTAATGATTAATATTATTTATGAAGATAATCATTTGTTAGTTGTAGAAAAACCTATTAATGTACCTGTTCAAGCCGATAAAAGTGGTGATGAAGATTTACTTACGATGCTTAAGAAATATTTAAAAGAAAAATATAATAAACCTGGTGAGGCTTATTTAGGTTTAGTACATAGACTTGATAGACCGGTTGGTGGAGTAATGGTTTTTGCAAAGACTTCTAAAGCAGCTAGTAGACTTTCTAAACAGGTTCAAAAACATGAATTTAAGAAAATATATATGGCAGTTATAGAAGGTAAAGTTAGTGAAAGTGGAATATTTACCGATAGATTAAAAAAAGATGAAAAGATGAATATAACTAGAGTATGTGCGGATGGCAAATTATCTGAGCTTAGTTATAATTTAATTGGGTTTATTAATAATTTATCTTTAGTTAGGATTAGTTTAAAAACAGGTAGAAGTCATCAGATTAGAGTGCAGTTTGCTTCTAGAAAAATTCCACTTTATGGTGATCAAAAATATAATCCTAATGCAGTAAAAGATCAGATTGCTTTATTTGCTTCTAAATTGGAGTTTAAACATCCAATTACTAGGGAAGTTATGAGTTTTGAATTACCACTTCCAGAGCGTTATCCGTTTACTTTATTTAAAGCTTTATAATTAAATGAGGGGATGAAAATGAAAAAATTAAAAAATGTTATTATTGTTTTAATTGTTTTAGTTTTAATGTTTTTTATTGTGTGGACATTTTTAAGGAAACCTAATTTAATGCCGGTAAAAGGGCAGCTTGAAGATTTAAATTTAAATAATGTGAATAAGTTAATGATTGTAAGTCACCCTGGAGATGAGAGTGTTTGGGGAGGTGCTCATCTTATTTCAGATAATTATTTAGTTGTATGTATTTCTTGTGGATATAATCAAGGTAAAACCGATGATTTTTTAAAGGCAACGGAGTATAGTAAAGATCCGGTTATTATGATGGGATATTCTGATAAAATTTATTTGAATAGAGATTATAAGAAAATTAAAAAACAAATTAGATTTATTTTGAAATATAAAAATTGGAGTGAAGTTGTGACTCATAATCCAGATGGGGAATATGATAATTATCAGCACAAACAAATTAATCAAATTTTAAATGAATTAAAGGTTAATAATCTTTATTATTTTGGTGAATATTATAGTGAAAGAAAGTTAGATAAGTTAGATAAAGAAACCACTTTAGATGGTAATTTGATTCAAAATAAAATTAATAATATGGTAAAGAAGTATGATGGTATATATGATGATTATAAGCATATGTTACCATTTGAAGATTGGATTGGGGCGAATAAATGGAAAAATTAAATAAAAAAGATAAGTTTAATATATTTTGGATAGGTATAATTTATTTAACAATTGCATTTGTTATTACACACGGGGAGTTTATCTTTGGTTCGAGTATGGACTGGGGTTTTCAGCACATTACTTTTCCAGAATATTTTAGAATGCTTTTTTATAATACTGGTGATTTATTTCCAGATTTTGCTTTTAATATAGGTGCTGGTCAAAATATTTATTATTTTGCTTATTATGGGTTATTTAGTCCAATTATTTTAGTTTCTTATTTATTTCCTTTTATACCTATGAGTTTTTATATAATTTTTAGTACTTTGTTAATTGGAATTATTTCAATATATTTATTTTATAGATGGACTAAAGGTTTTGATTTTTCTTCAAAGTTATGTTTTGTTTTAACTTTGATGTTTGCGATGGCAGGGCCATTACTTTTTCATAGCCATAGACATATTATGTTTATAAATTATATGCCGTTTTTGCTTTTAGGTCTTATTGGTGTACGAAAGTATTTTTCTAGTGGTTCAAAATGGTTAATGATTATAAGTATTTTTTTAATGATTATGACTAGTTATTATTATAGTGTTGGTGGAATTTTATGTTTAACTATATATGGAATTTATGAATATTTGAGAGTGAACGATAAATTTATTTTAAGAGATTTTGTTAGGAAAGGCATGAGTTTTGCTTTATTAGTAATTACAGGGATTTTAATGGCTGGGGTTATTTTATTTCCAGTTATATATGCTCTTATGAATGGCCGAAGTGAAAGTTTTAGTGCGGTTTCATTATTAGATGCTTTATTACCTAGTATTAATTTAAATTTTTTACTTTACAAATCTTATTCGGTTGGTCTTTTAGGAATTTCTTTTATAAGCATTATTTATATGATTTTTATGAAAAAAGAAAAAAGATTTTTAGGTATAGTATTATCTTTATTAATTATTTGTCCGATTTTTGTCTATATTTTAAATGGGACTTTATATTTAGAGGGTAAGGCTTTAATTCCTTTTTTACCACTTTATGTTTTAGCTATAGGACACTTTTTAAAAGCATTATTTAGTGGTAAAGTTAATTTTAAGATAGTTTTTTTGACTATAATTATTAGCTTATTATGGATATATTTGGAAGATAATAGTTTAAAATTATTTTTTACTTTAGATTGTATTTTAATACTTTTACTTTTGTTTTTATATCAAAAATTTCAAAAAGAAAATATTATAATTATTCCTTTAGCTATTATTAGTATTTTAGTTTGTTTAGTGATTAATTTAGGTGATAGTTTGATAACTATTGAAGATTTTGGTAAACAAAATGATCCGATGTTGGAGAAAATTACCGAAGATATTGCACAAAGTGATAAAAGTTTTTATAGGGTAGCTATTAATTTAAAAGTATCAGAAGAATTAGTAAATCATATTGACAATATTAATGAAAATGTTACAACTTTATATTCTTCAACTTATAATACTAATTATATGAATTTCTTTTATGATTTTAATAATAATAGGTCTTTACGTAATATGTTTATTGCAAGTGAAACTAAGAATAGTTTATTTGAAACTTTAATGGGAGTGAAGTACTTAATTACGGATAAAGATGCGCCATTAGGTTATAAGGTGTGGAAGAAGTATGGTGATTATACGGTTTATATTAATAAAAACGCATTACCACTTGGGTATGCGACGGATAGAGTTATAAATAGTGATGATTATGAGAAATTAAATTATCCGAATGATGATTTAGCTTTAATTGGAAATGTTGTTACAGAGTTTGGAGATTATAAGTATGATAGTTTGATTAAGGAAATTCAATTAAATTTAAATGATGGTGATAAGAAAAATTTGACTATTCAAAATTATAAAGATGGTTATAAGGTGACGGTTAAAAATGAAGATGGTGGTGTTTTAAGGATTAAGTTAGATGAAAAATCTAAGCAAAAAATTTATTTACTTAGATTTACGGTGGAAAAACCTCAGGAATGCTTTTTAGGAGATACGATGATTGAAGTTAATGGAGTTAATAATAAATTAACGTGTGCAAGTTGGAAGTATTTTAATAGTAATTATACTTTTGATTATACATTATCTAGTAATGATGATTTTGATTATTTAGATATTAAGTTTTCTAAAGGTACTCATTATATTAGTCAAGCTGAACTTTATAGTTTAAATTATAATGATTTTGTAAATAGTTTTGAGGATATTGATGTTTTTGAAATAGATGAGGCACTAGGTGATAAGATTAGTGGTAATATAGAGGTTACTAAAGATGGTTATTTTAATTTATCTATTCCATATGATAAAGGATTTATAATTAAAGTTGACGGCAAAAAAGTTGATTATGCAAAGGTTAATAAATCTTTTATTGGATTTCCTATAAAGAAGGGTGAACATAATATTGAAATTGAATTTGAAGCCCCTAATGCATTATTTGGTAAAATTGTTAGTGCGCTTGGATTTGGAATATTTATTATAATGATAATGTATGATAGATTTAGAGGAAAAGTAAATGGATAAAGGACAATTATTAATTGTGGATGTTAAAGAAAAACCTTATACAATGATGATTTTTGAAGATGGAAAGTTGATTAAAAATATTGATGAGGTTTGGATTGGTAGAAATGGGGTGAGTGCGCCCGAAAATAGTGCTGAATATGATGAAAAGACGCCTTTAGGATTATATAATTTAGGTGTTGGTTTTGGAATGCATGATTTAGATATTAATTATCCTTATTTTAAAGTTCAAGATAATGATTACTGGGTTGATGATTGTAAATCTAGTCATTATAATTACATGGTTAGAATTGGCGAGAATATTCCTAACTTTGGATATCACTATATTATTAGTGAGGATGAGAAAGATTTTGAATCGGCTGAACATTTAAAGGATTATGAGATGCAGTATGAGTATTCTGTATTTATCGAGTTCAACTGCGATGGGCAAATTGATGAAAATGGTATTGGCAATAATAAAGGATCAGCAATTTTCTTACACTGCTTTGGACTTAAAGGATATACTGGAGGATGCGTAGCTGTTTCAAGAGAAAATATGGAATTTATAATGCATTTTTTAGATAGAGATAAACATCCAAAAATATTAATAAAAAGATAAACTTGCTTAAATTGGCAAGTTTTTTTGATTTTTTGAAGGAATTAGGGTATAAAATGTCGTATGTTAATTAATGAAGGGGCAAGGAAAGGAGAAATATGAAAAAAATATTTGTACTTTTATTACTTTTATCGGTTATTTTAAAACCTAATTATAATGTTCAAGCACAGGAAGTGAGAATTACTTACAATAAGTTAAAAGGGATTGCTTATAATCAAAGGATTGATGGTAAACTTAAATCTAATACGGTAACAATGTTTCAAATGGGTGATAGAATTGCTTATTGTATTGAGCCGGGAGTGGAGATTACTAATAATTATTATGATATATATACTGATTGGAGTAAGGTAAATTTTTCTGATGAATTAAAAGAATATATTGAAAAAATTGGATATTATGGATATGAATATCCTGGGCATCAAACTAATTATTATTATATTGCGGCTCAAGAGTTAATATGGAAAGCAGTCAGACCAGATATTGAGGTTACTTGGACAACTGGTGAAAATATGACGGGTAATGTTATTGATATTAGTAAAGAGAAAGAGGAAATTTTGAAATTGGTTAATAATCATGATTTAAAACCAAGTTTTAGTGAAAGTTTAGTTAAAGATGAAGTTGGTAAAACGATTACACTTACAGACGAGAATAATGTTTTAAAGGATTATAATATATCGGAAAGTAAATATCATAAGGTAGTTAAAGATGGAAATAATCTTATAATTACTTTAAATGATGAGGAAGTTTTAGAAGAAACTTTAAGTTTAACTAGAAAACATTATGATAATTCGCCATTACTTGTCTACAGTAAAGGTAATTCGCAGAAGTTAGCCGCTCTTAGAATTAGCTTAGAAAAAGAAACTTATATTAAAATTTTGAATGAAGAAGTGCCGGAGATTATTGAAGTTCCGAATACGGGATATTATGATGTTTCGGGTTTAATAGGAACTTTATTAGTAGGTGTAGGTTTTGTCTTACTTAAAATACGTTAAAAACATTGGACTTATTTTAGTTATTTTAGGACATTATTATTTTTGTAGTTATGTTTTATCAGAGGTTCATGATATGAAAAATTATGAACCAAGTGTGAATGTAACTATTCAAAATGAAGATAAAAGTAATAAAGAAAGCAAAGCAAAACAAACAGAATCTTTAAATACTAAATCGTTAAAAACAAATTCTTTAAAGGTTTCAGATGATGAGAAACTAGGAGCTATTGAAATTCCAAAAATTAATTTAAGACGGTATTTATATAAAATTGATGCTTATCAAAATAATGTGGATAAAAATATCGAGGTTTTAAAAAGTTCAGATATGCCTAATATAAGTGGAGGTAATTTGATATTAGCTGGTCATAATGGAAATACATCGGCTGGACATTTTAAAAATTTACATAAACTTGTTTTAGGTGATGAAGTTATCATTAATTATAATAATCAAAATTATAATTATGAGATTTCGAAGATTTATGATGTTTTAAAAACCGGAAGTGTAGCAATTAAAAGAGATAAATCAAAAAATACGATTACCTTAATTACATGTTTAGGTAGTGATAGACAATTAGTGGTAATTGGGTATTTAAAGTAATAATGTTTGTTATTGCTTTTTTCATTTTAATGTTTTTTATTTCATATGATTTATTGGTGAGATATATGAAATATAAGATAGGTGCTTTAATAGCTTTGGTAATGTTGCTTTGTTTTTTTAATTTAGTTAGTGCGAAAGATAAGGATTTACCATTACTTTCTAAGGTGATTTATTTAGATGCAGGTCATGGTGGGCCTGATAGTGGAGCTTTTTATAAGAATGTTAAAGAAGCGGATATTAATTTAAAGATTGTTAATAAGGTTATGAATCTTTTAAAAAATGAAGGGGCTATTGTATATTTAACAAGATATGGTGATTATGATTTATCGGTTAGTAATGCTTGGAATAGAAAACGAAGTGATTTATCTAGAAGGGCTAATATAATTAATAGATCAGAATGTGATTTATATTTATCTATTCATTTAAATGCGGAAGATAGTGGCACGCTTTATGGGGCTGAAGCATATTATGATACAATTAATCCTGAAAATAAAAAGATAGCGGAAATATTTCAAAATATGTTTAAAAAACATTTGAATTCTAATAGAGATTATAAGGAAAATAGCACCAAATATTTACAAAGAAGAGTTAGTAGACCAGGCGTATTATTAGAGGTTGGTTTTTTGTCTAATTCTAGTGAGAGAGCATTACTTACTAGTGAAACATATCAAAATAAACTTGCTGATGTGATTAGAAAAGGAGTTAATCAATATTTTAGTGAATAAATTTCACTTTTTTTACATAAAAGAGGAGGGTTTTTGTGCTATAATGAACAGTAGGTGAGTATATGACAGAAAAAATATTTAAAACAATAGATGAACAGGTGGATATTTTAAAAAGTAAAGGACTTATTATAAATGATGATAAGAAAGCCCGGGAAATACTATTTAGAGAAAATTATTTCTTTATAAGTGGATACCGTCATTTATTTATGAATAAGGATGAAAAAGATAAGTTTTTGCCTGGAACAAATTTTGATGAGTTATATGCGACTTTCTTATTTGATAGAGCAATTCGAAATACTTTTTTTAAAAATATACTTATTGTTGAGAATAATATAAAATCAATTACAAGTTATCAACTTTCTAAGAAATATGGTTTTAGAGAGAAAGATTATTTGGATCCAAAAAATTTTTCTCAAGATTCTTTGCAATCAAGGCAAGTATATGATGTTTTAAATAAAGTAAAAAGGCAGATTAGGGTTAATGGTAGAAAACATACGGCAACATTCCACTATATTGAACATTATGGATATATTCCTTTTTGGATCTTAGTTAAGGTTTTGTCTTTTGGAATAATGGCTGAATTTTATGATATTTTAAAATATGAAGATCAAGCAGAAATTAGTAGATTTTATAATACTTCACCAGAAGTTTTAAGTACTTATCTATCATTACTTTCAAATTTTAGAAATGTATGTGCGCATGAAGATATTTTATATGATCATCGGACACAAAGGGTGATTCCTGATTCTAAATTTCATAGCTTATTAAATATTCAAAAAGATGAAGATGGTTATATATATGGTAAGAATGATTTATTTAGTTTGGTAATTATATTAAAGGTTATGCTTAGTAAAGATAATTTTGATGAGATGATTACTGAGATAAGCAAAGAGGTAGAAAATCTAGATAAGATAGTCAATACAGTACCTTTGGCTACAATTTTAAATAGAATTGGTTTTCCGGATAATTGGCTAGAAATAAAAGATTTAAGTTAGGAGGGATTTTATGCGAGAGCGAATAATTAATATTGTTATTATTTTAGTTGTTTTATTATTAGGTGTGACAGGAACATTATATTTTGTAAATAATGGTTCTAATGATAATAAAGTTTTAGAAAATAGAAATGTTAATATAACTTCGAATGAGTCTATAAATGAATCAATTGCGAAAGTATATGATTCAGTGGTTGTAGTTAATAATTATCAAAATGGACGTCTTACAGGATATGGCTCTGGATTTGTCTATAAAAAGGAAGGTAATTATGGCTATATACTTACTAACAATCATGTTGTGGAAGATGCTTCTTCAATAAAACTTACTTTAAGTAACGGTGAAGAAGTAGAGGCAGAAGTTTTGGGTACTGATTCATATATGGATATAGCTGTCCTTCGTATGGATGGCGATGCGGTTTTGCAGGTTGCACAAATTGGTGATAGTACTGAGGCTAAACTTGGGGATACTATATTTACGGTAGGTACTCCTGTTAGTACGGAATATGCTGGTACAGTTACTAAGGGTATTATTTCTGGTGAAAACCGTGAAATTACGATAACTGATAATGGCACTTCTTATATGATGGAAGCTATTCAAATAGATGCTTCTATTAATCCAGGAAATAGTGGTGGACCACTTGTTAATATTAATGGTGAAGTTATTGGGGTTAATTCAGTAAAGTTAGTTGAAAGTTCAATTGAAGGTATGGGTTTTGCTATTCCAATTGAAGTGGCTATGGCACAGATTGACAAACTGGAAAATGGTGAGGCGATTGCAAGACCGGTTATTGGTGTTTCACTTTATGATTTAGATAGTTTGCCATTATTAGGTAATAGTGATTTAAGAGTTGATGATAATATTAAATCAGGTGTAGTAGTTAATAGTGTTGAAAGTGGATCTGATGCTGAAGCAGCTGGATTAAAGCGTAATGATATTATCATTAAAGTTGATGATACTAGTGTTAAAGGTTCGGCTCATTTGAAATATTTACTTTATAAACATAATATTGGTGATAGTGTTAAGTTAACTATTGTTAGAAATGGTAATGAAAAAGAGTTAACACTTAAGTTAACTCATCAAATAGGGGATTCTAATTAGAATCCCTTTTACCATATTTCTTTACATTCACCGGATGCCGGTACATAAAAACAATGATTTTTGTACCGTCCACTATTATATTGGTCCCACCAAGTTGTTTTACATGATTCGCCTTGATTAGGAGCATAAAACCATAAAGCATGAGTAGCTGGATGGTAGTATTCTCCTTTAATTACTCTATTAGCTAAGTTTCTTTCAACGGTAGTTGGATTACTAAAGAATAATGGACTGTCAACACCAGAGAAACCACCTGGATTTTGATAGATTACCTCACTTATAGTATCGACATTTTTAAAGGTTAAACAGTTAGCTATAGCTCTATTTATGACAACATTTCCAACCATAAGCATGCCTAAATCACCTTCACCAACAGCTTCGGCTCGCATTAATCTAGCTAATAAATCTCTTTCATTATCAGTATATCTAATTATAGCCATAGTAAAATCACCATTATATTATATGTTTTGGTGTTAATAAGTTGAAATACTTATTTTGTTGTGGTATAATTTATTTGTTCCAAAAGAGATAGGGGAATAGTTCAGTTGGTAGAACGTCGGTCTCCAAAACCGAATGTCGTGAGTTCAAGTCTTGCTTCCCCTGCCATTATGTAATTTAAAGATTTTAAATCTTTTTTTCTATATAATAATTGTTAGGAGTGCTAATAATGAACAAAGTAGATGAAAAAAGTTTAGAAAATGCAAAAAGATTATTTGCAAGTAATGACATTAATAGCATTGAAGTTGGTACGGTAAAAGGATTAAAGCAAATACATAAATATTTATTTGATGGCTTGTATGATTTTGCTGGTCAAATTAGGGAAAAAAATATTTCCAAAGGAAATTTTAGATTTGCAAACACTTTATATTTAGAAGATATTTTGAAAAAAATCGAAACTATGAAAGAAAATACATTAGACGATATTATTAATAAATATGTTGAAATGAATATCGCTCATCCATTTTTGGAAGGCAATGGGCGTGCTACGAGAATTTGGCTAGATTTAATATTAAAAAAAAGATTGAATAAAATTGTTAATTGGGAAAATATAGATAAAAAATTATATTTACAAGCA
>CALVRK010000006.1 GCA_944358565.1 uncultured Bacilli bacterium | reverse complement strand
TACAATTATAGAACATAGAACTCATACTTGTTACACTGCTTGTATTCCATTTACTTACATCTAAGGTGGTTAAACTGCTACAACTAGAGAACATAGATTGCATAGTTGTTACCTTACTTGTATCCCAGTCACTTACATCTAAGGTGGTTAAACTTCTACAATTATAGAACATAGAACTCATACTTGTTACACTGCTTGTATCCCAGTCACTTACATCTAAGGTGGTTAAACTTCTACAATTATAGAACATAGAACTCATCTTTGTTACACTGCTTGTATCCCAGTCACTTACATCTAAGGTGGTGAGGCTGCTACAATCACTGAACATAGAATCCATAAATATTACATTACTTGTATTCCATTTACTTACATCTAAGGTGGTGAGGCTGCTACAACTAGAGAACATAGAATCCATAAATATTACATTACTTGTATTCCATTTACTTACATCTAAGGTGGTTAAACTTCTACAATTATAGAACATAGATTGCATAGTTGTTACATTACTTGTATTCCATTTACTTACATCTAAGGTGGTTAAACTTCTACAATTATAGAACATAGATTGCATAGTTGTTACATTACTTGTATCAAAGTTTTCTCCAAATGTTATTTGTTGTAGATTTGTAAAGTTTGAAAATAAATGGTCTGAATATTCATTAGCAATTACTCCTCCATCTCCACCGATATATAAATGGTATTTTGTAGAATCACTTTCATCAGCTACTACCCAGGCCATAACACTTCCATTATCATTAGCTGATACATCCCAACTTGCTACAGCGTTACTTGGTACATCTTTATTATCTAAGAAGGTGGCTGTTATGATATTGGTTCTATATTCTTCTGCATGGAAATCACTTGAAGAACTAGAATACCACATTTGTATTATTGGTTCAAACTCTGCTTTAGCTTTTAATGTTATATTATTTTTGAGTGTATATTTATCTCCTGGATTTCCTACTTTATTATTGTTTTCATACCAGCCTATTGTTGCACTTTCATCATTTACATTTATTTCTGGTAATGTTACTTCACATGATGTTTCATTGTTATAGATTGTACAGGCATCTTCTTCTTTTCCTATACTTTCTACAGTATCTTCTTTTTCATAAGTTACTTTTAAATCTTTTGAGTATATTGCATATAATGTTGTATTACTTGTTGGCATTTGATATTCTTTTAATCCTATTTGGGCATCTTTATCAGTATTCCATCCAACAAATGTCCAGCCTTCTTTTGTTGCGGTATTATCTAAGTTTACATTACTTCCACTTAGCATATATTCCTTATCTAATTCTACTGATTGTCCTCCATTAGTACTATAATCATAAGTCAATAAGTATTGATCATCTGGATTATTTTCTTCATTATTATTTTGTCCATAATCAAAATCTATGGTTACTTCACTTGATGTTTCTCCACCTTCATATTCTGGGTTATATTCTATTTTGACATGAATTAATTTACTTTCTCCAGCTTTTAATATTTCTCCTTTGGTATATCCAGAAAATGTAATTAATACAGCTTCACTATTACTATTTTCTAAATTGGTTAATATATCATTTAGTTTCGCATCTATGGTTCCTTGGTTTTCGATAGTGACATCATATTCCATGGCATCACCTTTATCATACAAGTTGGCTTCCATTGAGGCGGATGTATTTTTCCATGATGGTTTTACGGCATTTTCGGCTGATCCTGTTGGTGTTCCATTTGTAACATTTGTTATTAATATATTCCAGTTACTTGTTACTTTTGATGTTCCTTTTATTTCTAATCTTGTTTGAAAGGCCGCATATCCAGCTACCATACATAGTAATACGCCTACTAAACTAAATATTATTATATTTCTTTTTCTTTTACTTCTATGCATATACTTCACCTCGCTATATAGACTATTGTTACTAGTCTTATATAATTTAATTATAATAAAGTTATAGACTAGTGTCAATGGTCTTTTTGGCAAAAGGTTCACAATACATAGTACCATTATTTTGAGGTGGAATAATGGAAATAAAGGCAAGTAATTATAAACCAAACGAGATACTCAGATTTATAAGGCAAAATTCAAATATGACACAAGAACAACTTGCGCAGTCAATCGGTAAATCTAAAAATTGGGTTAAAAATAATGAACAAGGTTTAAACAGATATTTCTTTGAAGATTTGATTAAAATTGCGAATATATGCAATGTGGATATTGTAATTAAAGATAAGAAAAATAAATAAAAAGCCCAGAGATTATCTGGACTATCTATATAAAACGCTAACGCATTAGCGGGCCTTAGTTAAGATGGTAAAGTCATTTATTTTGACTACACCATCTTTTTTGATAGTTTAAACTTTTTAAATTATCTAAAGTTTCTTGGTGGGGGTGACCATATACATTATTTTGCCGGCTATAGTTAAGATATCTTAAGAGATGCTTTTTTAGAACTAGTATTTTGATTATATTCGTTCTACTTTTATTATATCCATTTTAGGCAAATTATATGTATTTAATAAATATTCTTCACTTTTGCTTAATGCATCTCCCATTAATAATATATTCTGCTCTGCTACCTTTGTATAAATAATAAGACTAGCATTATTTCGCCTTGTACAAAATTATTTTATGCTAAAAATTAGAAATAATTATGTTTTTTATTTTAAATGTTTTAGAAATTTAAATACATCTTTAAATTATTAATTCATATTCTTTAGACAGTATTCTATTGTCGCTACAATATTCCATAATATACTTATTGTCTTTTTTACAAATAATTATGCCAATCGTTGTGTTTTGACTAGTTTTTTTTAAATGCTTATCAATATAATTCATATATATTTCTATTTGACCAATATGTTCTTTTTTTAACTGAGATATTTTAAGCTCAATTACGACATAACAATTAAAATCAATATTATATAAAAGCAGGTCAATATAATTGTAACTATTGCCAATTTTTATTTTATATTCGTTAGCAATAAAGCAAAATGAGTTCCCAAGCTCCTTTAGAAAATGAACGATGTCTTCCATTATTATTTTTTGCAATACTTTCTCTGATATAACATCGTAATGATTTACATTATTTATAATAATAGGATTTTTTATGAAATCTTCAACTTGGTTTTGTTCTTTGCTTATTAACTTTAATTTTGTTTTATTATCAATTCTTTCATACTCTTTATTTTTTACTCTTTGTCTTAACTCTCTAACCGACAAGTTAAATTCTTTAGCAATTTTAATATAATAATTAATTTGGTTGATATCATCTAGTTTTAAAAGTTCATCATAATGGCTCCAACTTAATTGTGCCGACAGTGTCGGCATTTTTTGACTTGCAACAAAATGATAAAATTTTATCATTTTGTAAAGTACCCTAATGCTATAACTTTTGCCAAGTTCTTGTGTTAATTTTTCAGAATACTTTTTAATAATACTTTCGCCATAACATTTTCCTGCTTCTGTCAGTAATTTTCCTATATTATAATATGTGCTTAAATCACTTTTATTTTTACTGTAATCTTTAACTCTTTTTGTAATTTCATTGTTTATAATTTGTTTTTTTATCTCATTATAATAATTCATTTTAACTCCTTTCTACTGCAATTTTTATTTGTAATTTTTTTGTAAATGTGAATTTGACACCTCCATCTAAATCGGTTCGATAAATATTTGATTTTTTTAAGTTTTTTAATGTTTCTTTACTTGGGTGACCATAGCTATTATTTTCACCAACGCTAATAATTGAATATTTTGGGTTAATACTATTTATAAATTTTTTACTAGAACTCGTTTTACTTCCGTGATGACCAACTTTTAAAATATCGATATCTTTTAAGTTATATTCTTTTAATAGATCTTCTTCGACTTCCGCACCAGCATCGCCCATAAATAATAGTTTAGTATTATTTATGACTATATAAATTATATTTGAATTATCATTTTCATTATCATATTCTTTATAATTTAAGAACTCTAACTTACTATTTTCTAGATTTATTTTATTAATATTTTGATAATATGGAATGTTTTTTTGTTTTAAGGTCTTAATTAAATTTTGTTCTAAATCATTATACTGTCCTATATTAAATATTACATTTTCAACTTTAAAATTATTTATTAAATTTATGGCCATACCAATATGATCAAAATCACCATGAGTAATGATTAAATAGTCAAGGTGATTTATTCCTTCAGCTTGGAGATATGGAATAGTAATGTTTCCGGCAATATCATATGGCTTTTTATCGTCATAATTTGCAATACCACCTGTATCAATTAAGATATTGCCCTTATTATGTTTTAGCTTAATTAAAAAAGAGTCACCTTGTCCAATGTCTAACATTGTTAGTGAAGATGCAGGATTTAAATAATTTATATTATGATGAAAGATTAAAATTAAAAATAAAATTAAAATATAATTTTTTCCTTTTAACCATTTATATAAGATTAGTGTTATTACTACGTAATATATAATAAAAATGAAGATACCTAGATGACACAAGCTTAAATTTAGAAAATTGATACTTGATAATTTTATAGAAGCATTTTCCATAACAGTAACTAAATTTAAAAAGATTAAATCTAGCGGTTTAAAGATGAACGTGATTAAAGCGATTGGATAAATTATAAAGGTCATGATAGGAACAAAATACATGTTAATGAGTGGTGATAATAAATTTAATTTAAAAAAACTATTGATAATAATTGGTGTGCTGGCAAAAAAAGCAATTAAAGATATAACCAATGTTTTAGAAAAGTAATTTTTATATTTACTTATGATATCTTTGAATAAAAGGAGATAAAAAGAAACAGTAAAAGATAAGGTAAAACCTAAACTATAAATATAATATGGATTAATAATCAAAAGAAGGCTGGCCGTTAATATTAATAAGGACAAGGTGTTTATTTTTAATTCGAATTGTTTATTAATAGTTAGAATAATAAAGAAAATGGTAGCTCTTAAAACTGATGCACTAAAGTTAGTAATAAAAAGATAGATTAATAAAAATGTTATTGTTATGACATATGAAGTGTTTTTGGAAAATATTTTATTAAAAACATACAGTAAGGCGGTAGAAAATAAAGTTATTTGTGCGCCTGATATGGCGAGTAAATGACTAATACCATTAGTTTGATAACTCTCTTCTATATCTTCATTTATGTCATTATCATTACCTAGAACTAAAGCATTTAGATAAGCTTTTGATTTATAGTTTTTAATATGTTCATTTAATATGTTTTTTATTTTATAAAGAACGGGCTGATGATTATTTATTACTTCAATATTACTAGCAGTAAAGGCATAGTTAATCTTTTCTGATAGCAAATATTTTTTATAATTAAATAAATAAAAGTTAGTGTTGTTTTTTGGTTCTTTCATCTCACCTATGGCTTTTATTCTTTGACCAAGTTTACACTCAAAATGGTCATAATAATTAATTAAAAGATTTTCTTTTCCTTTTATTTTTAAAACAGTTTTATCTTCACTATTTTGGCAATCATAAACATATCCAGCGACAGTATTATCTTTTAGGGAATATTTACTAACTGGTTTATGATTAATATAAAAGAAGGTATAAAGTAGACTAAAGAAAAATATAAAAATTATAGCTAAACTATACGGTGATATTATCTTTAATTTTTTCATAAACACTGTCACCGATGCCGGATACATTTTTAATATCTTCGATATTTTTAAAATCACCGTTTTTGGTTCGATATTCAATAATAGCTTTAGCTTTGGCCTCACCGATACCATCTAAGGTTTGTAAGGCTTCACTGCCCGCGGTATTAATATTAATTTTACCGGCTGGAGTATTTGTGGTTTCAGATTTTTCACTATCTAGTTTAGCCTTTTCATCCTCTTCAGTAATGCAGGCATTATTGCATGGTGGGCATTCTATTTTATCTTCTTCGTTCATTTTTTTAATTTCACTCTTGGAATAAACGATAATAACCATTTCATCTTCAAGCTTTTTACTTAAGTTGATATTACTTGTATCACTTTGTTTAGTTAGACCACCAGCTTTATTTATGGCATCCATAACGGTATTATTACTAGTTAGTTCATAAACACCTGGAGTATTTACTTCACCTTTGACATCGACTAAAACTTTGGACTCTTTTGTTTCTTCCTTTTTGTCTTCAGTATCTTCTTTCTTTTGGGTAGTAACTTCCTCTACTTCAACTTCAGGTTCAACATAATACGTATCATATACAATAAAAAGTGTGAAAAGTATAAAAATTAAAATAAATATTTTGCCTTTATGTTTTTTTAAGAATGTCATATGAATCACCTCTATATAAAACATACGACAAAAAAATAAAAATTCCTTTTTTATTTTGGAATTTTTATCTTTTTATTTTTGGATTCGATACAAATTCTTTGAACTATGGCAAGTGATGCGAGCAATGATAAGACGAAACTACCACCATAACTTAGGAATGGAAGTGGAACTCCGGTTAAAGGAATTAAACCAAACATACCACCTAAGTTAATGAATATATGAATAAATATGTAACTAATAACACCAACACATATATACCGTCCTCTTAAACTAGCTGCTTTAGCCCCTATAACAGCAATTCTATAAAGGACAACACCATATAGAATAAATATAAAAATACATCTATATACGCCATATTCTTCAGCAATTATAGCAAATGCAGAATCGGTGTGAGGTTCTGGGATGTATGAATATTTTTGCTTACTCTTACCAATACCTAGTCCCCATAATCCCCCATCATTAATGGCAATATAACTATTACAAACTTGGTAACCTCCATTTTCATAGTTACCACAAGGATCTAAGAAAGATGTGAAACGACTTATACGAGCATCATTTAAAATATATCCTTGGACACTATACATAACGAGTAAAGCCAGAGCTCCTAAAACTAGCATTAATAAAACAGTTTTTATTTTATCTATTTTTAAAATTGGACTAGCTAAAAACATCATGAAAATTATAAAGACAATTATTAATAAGGTTCCAAAGTCTTTTTGCAGAATGACGGTAGCTGGTATAATCATAGAAATGAAAACCATATAAGCGATTGTATCATAATGTTTAATATTTAAAGTTCGAAGTTTACGATAGTTCTTTTCAAATAAGATAGCAAGTAAGCATATAATAATTGGCTTTGAAAGTTCACTTGGCTGAATATTTGTAAATTTTAAATCAATCCAGTTTCGCGAACCAGATATTTCATCAAAGGTTAAAGCCCAAAGATTTAAAGCAATGGCCACGACAAATAATATTGGTACAATAAGTTTATAATATTTAGTATCAGTTTTAATAATAATTATACTAAGTATTAAACCAAGAATTATAAAAATTAATTGACGATAAAAATAATAATAAATAGATACATCATAGTTGACAACCGCAGCTCTAGATGAGGCGGTTACGATATTCAAAAGTCCAAAAATGAAGAGCGCAGCAGATGCAATTAATAATGGTTTATCTAAATCTTTGATGAGTTTACCTAATGATTGTGCTTTTTGTTTCATAACTCGCCTCCTATCCTTATATAATCATAGCATATTCTCGTCTCTTTTACCATATTTGATATTTAAAAAATAAAATTAGGTGTTTTTAATATACGGTTTTTGACTTTGACATAGACTATATTAGAATAGATAGGAGGTATTATATGTATTACTATGGTGGGTATCAAGGCTATGGCTGTGGCAACCCTTGTGGTGGTTATGGCTATGGTGGCGGATACGGAACAGGTTATGGCGCAGCTATCGTATTAGTTCTATTTATTTTACTTGTAATAATTATCGGAGCTAGAGCTTGGGGCAATAATTAAATGAAAAAGTTTCATTTCATATGGAACTTTTTTCGTTTGACATTTTCTGTATATAAGGTTATAATACGTATACTTTTGAACGGTAAAAGATGTAAAAAATTATTTTTTTTATGGCAAATATGATAAAATAGAATATGGAGGTAATATTTTATGTTTAAACCATTGAAAATTTTAGATGAAAAGCATAAGGTTTTACGTCAAAAAAGTAAAGAAGTAAAGCTTCCTTTATCTAAAGAGGATAAAGAAACAATAAATCAAATCATTAAACATTTAAAATATAGTCAAATAGAAAAGTATGCTGAAAAATACGATTTAAGACCTGGCATGGGGCTTGCTTTTCCACAACTTGGTCAGCTTAAAAGAATTATCGTAATAGTTTACGAATACGAAGAAGGTAAATTTCAAAATTACGTAATTGTAAACCCTAAAATAATTAGTCATTCTGAGGAAATGGTGGCTTTAGAGACTGGTGAAGGATGTTTAAGTGTTAACAGGGAGGTTGAAGGTCACGTCCCAAGATATGCGAGAATTACTATTACTGGTTATGATCCTGATGGTAATAAAGTATCATTTAGAGCTCGTGAGGATTTATCAGTAGCTTTTCAACATGAAGTTGATCATTTAGATGGTATTTTGTTTTTTGATAAAATTGATAAAAACAAACCTTTCTTTGACGAAAACGAAATAAGATTAATCTAGGAGGATTTATATGAAAAAGATAATTGCCAAATACGTTTTACTTATTGTAGTAACATTCGCAGCTTCGATTTTTATTTATGAATATATCATGGCAAATAAGCCAATCGATACGGAAACTGATTTACTATATGCACAAACACAGAGTGAGAGGCAGTATTTAAGTAATACAAATTATACAATAGATAACCCAAATGTAATTTTAAATCCATATGGTAATTCTCCCCTTTCCGCTTTGATTGTCTTTCAAACAAAAGATTTAACAACATCAACGGTAACGATTAAAGGAAAAGATGGAGCTGAAGATTTAACTCACACATTTACACCTACGAAGGTACATATTTTACCAATTTATGGACTTTATGCGGGATATGATAATAAGGTAGTTATTGAAGCTAGTGGAATACGCAAAGAAATTACGATTACGACATCTCCCCTTCCAGATGATTTTTCTAAAGTAACAGATTTATCTAATGCAGACTATGAAACCGATGAATTTTATTTTACAACACCTGAAGAAATTGGTTATACGGCCGCATATGATAGTGAAGGCGAAGTTAGATGGTATTTAATTGGAGATTATAAATGGGATATTCAAAGACTTAACAACGGTCATATTTTACTTAGTAGTGATAAGATCTTAAGTAAAAATTACAGTGTTGGTTTAATCGAGATGGATTTACTAGGTAAAGTATATTATGAATATGCGGTTCCAGGTGGATATCACCACGATGTATATGAACTTAATAATGGAAATTTGCTTCTAGCTTCTAACAAGTATGGACGTTCTACAGTTGAAGATGTTGCTGTAGAAATAGACAGAGCTACCGGTAATATAGTTAAAGAGATAGATTTATACAATATTTTACCTGGTGATAAAAATGGCAATTGGTTTGGTATTAATTCAATAAATTACGATATCAATACTAACTCAATCACTATTTCTGGATATAACGGAAATATGATTGTCAATTTAGATTATCCTACTTTAGATATTAACTGGGTTATCGCTGATAAAGATAAAGTTGATGACGATTATTCACAATATTTACTTAAGGCGGATGGTGATATTGATTATCCAAACAACCCTGAATCAATTAATTTGATTTCTGGTAATAAAATGATGCTAGCAAGTGAAATAGATGGTAAGAAACACCTATTAACTTATCAAATAGATTATTCTAATAGGTCAGTCAAACAACTAGATGATTATGAATTGCCGAGTGATGAAGAAACTTACTTAGAAATTATTGGTGAGGATGATTATGTAATTACTCAAGGTCATACAATAATGGAAATTCAAAATAATAAAAAAATTATCAGTATGAATGTTAATTCAACTTTATATAATACGAAAAAGATGAGCTTATATGCGAATGATGTATATACTGGTGTTCAAGGTGTAAGACTTGGTAGTCTTGGTGAATCAGTGACAACTAAAAATTATTTACTTATAAGTGCAAAAAGTGATGATTCAATTTTAGATGAATATAAGATATCTTTATATAAAGATGTATTTGGTTTAAAAGTCAGCGGAACTTTTAAGAAAAATGACGATGTTCAAATAGTTCTAGATAATGTCCTAGATAAAAAAACTTATATATTACAAGAACCACAGGATTCAAATGGTAAGGTTACAGTTTCTCGTTATATAAGTGAGGATGGAATTAAAGGAAAATATTATATTTATCTTAGAATAAATGGTAAAATTTATAAACTACACAAATATGTAAATTTCTATTAAAAAACGTTAGATTTTAATTCTAACGTTTTTAATTTGCATCATATCCTTCAGTTTCATAATTTGAACCGCACTTTAAGTAAGGCGTATATGTAATAACTCCCCCATCTTGAACGAATTCAACATAACCCGTACATTCAGTATCTTTATTTTTTATATCTTTGATTTCATCCAAATAGCCATTTTCTTTAAGCATAGAATAACTTAAAGTCCACACTTCTGGGTTTTCGATACTACCAGAATAATTATCGTTTTGATATCTTTCAGCCGCAAGTTTTAATTCTTGCTCTAAGTCTTTATAAGTTACTTCTTCCCTTTCTTCCTCTTGATTTGATTGAGGATTGGTGTCAGTGTTTGATGACATACTTCTAAAAAGGGACATAATAATCAACATTGAAACAAATATAACTGCAATTACTATTATGAATTCTTTTAGTCCAAAACCTTTTTCATTCATATTCTTTTACCTTTCATTTTATCGACATTAAATCTATATAATGTACCTGGTCTTCCACTACCTCTCGATGTTTTAAAACCAGTATCAATAACTAAATCTTGATTGACAAATTTTTTATGGAAATTACGTCTATCGATAGATTTTCCTAAAACGTTTTCATAGAAACTTTGTAATTCAGGTAATGTAAAGTCACTTGGAAAGAAAGCTAGAAGCATATCGTCATAATTAGTGACGATTTTTTTCTTAACATCTTTACTAACTTCTTCAATTATATTAGCGTGATCAAACCCCATTTTTGGAAGTTCATCTACTTCAAACCAAGCTTTATCATCAGCATTTTGTTTCATATCTGTTAATGCTTTATCGGTTATAGCTATAAAAGATATGCCAATAATTCTAGCATTAGGATCACGGTCTAAGCTACTAAAAGCTTTACTTTGAAACATTGTAGTTTCGTCTAATCCTGTCATACCACTATAAATTATATGTGCATTTTCTTCTAGTGTTGTTTCAGTATCTAAAGGTGCGCTTGGAAGTGTCCAGTATCCTTTGTAAGGTTCGTCATTCTTTTTCTTTAGATAGATTTTTAATTTACCACCGTCTGTGGCGTAGATAAGTAATAATGTTTCTAAGACATTATAATAAGATTTTTCCATAATATCACCCTTTGCGTAAAAATTTACGCATTATTATATATCGATATTGTGAAATTGTCAATTTGAGGTGTTTTCAACGTTATTTTTAATTTTATCATATATAATTGCCATAGCATATTTAAAGTTGTCATTAGCCTCGATATTCATCATTAAATCATTATACTTTTCGTTTTCAATCGGATACGAAAATATACATAAATCTTCGGCTGGGACGTTTTTCTTTGTTCTTAAAATCGTTTCCATTTTAGCAATATCCGCAGTTATAGCATCATATTTTTCGGTTCCTTTAAAATCTAAGACGGCTTTTATCATTATAAATGTCATAATACTATGACCAAATTCTTTTTCAAAATAATCATCTAACAATTTAAATTGATCGCGGTAGTCATTCGCACTACTAATAAAAGAGTAATCTTTATTATATATCATCATTACAAGTTTAACTAGATCATACTTTTTATAATGATGTTTATGCATCGTATATTTAATAGCCTCATCGATAATATCATAAACTGGGTTTTTAAACTCCATTTTTAATCGCATATTTAAAGTATTTTCGTCAGTCATGTTATCCCCTTCTTTACCATTTTCATTATATCAAAAAATACTGATAAAAAAAAGAGCTAAAGCTCTTCATCAATAGTTATATTACTCTCAATTAAAGACATAGTTTTCGAATTAGCAATAATTTCAACGTTTACTTCACTTAGTTTAGAATAATTATATATTTTATTATCTTTTAAATTATCGATAAAATTATTATATCTTTGCTTATCACTATTATAATTATCAATATAACTATAATCTAATGAAATATAATTATATGTCTGTTCACACTTATGTTTATCAACACTATAAGCACACTCGTCAGATGGGAATGTATAATTTTCTTCGTTATATATATTGACATTGACAGTATCTTCATCGTAAATAATTTTTAATCTAAAAGTATTGTCAGCTAGTTTATCATCAATTTTTTGAGAAATATTTCCATTTAATTTGTAATCTATGTAGACGTTCGAATCGGTAGTAAATTCTTTTTCCATGGTTTCTAAATCATAGGAAACTGGAACCTCATCAATATATTCAATGTTTGTAACCATATCGACAAAGAAGAATGTTCCAAAAACTGTAATGATTAATCCAATAAAGAATGGAATTATAGTAGTTTTACCTTTTGAAAATACAAGATTGAATACTAAGATAGTGAACCAAATAAACATAGCTGAGATACCTAACAATAATAAGGTTAGTCCAAGAAGGTCAATTCCTTTAATCCAATAGAAAATTGATAAAAATAGTCCAAGAGCAGAAGCTATATCTACACAAAATAGCGGAAATAGGACAAAAATTACAACCCATATTTTTAACATTAGTAGTAATACTGATCCAACGGTTGGTCCATTTTTGTGAATTATTTTCACTGGTCTATCATCATTTGTTTTCTCTTTAGTTTCTTTTTTTACTTCTTTCTTTTCTTCACTATTTATTTTTTGTTCATTATTTGTACTATCGTTTTTGAAATACTGCTTAAATAAAGCAATAATAACTAATAAACTGATTCCAAAATAAAGGGCGACAAAAAGTATTAAAATAAAGACTTTTACTAAACCACTTAATGGAGAAAAGAATGTATCTGCGAATGAAAAACCTAACTCTTTAAATATTCTAAACGGAACTGTCATAACAGCTAGTATAATTAAAGTAAAGAAAATTTTAATTATTATTTCAAAGGCAAGGTTTAAATTCATCTCAGTATCATTATCTTTAATGTTATTCGCAAACTCTCTAGTCATATTAGCTAATTTATTCGCGCCTTTTTTGATAAGTTTCTCTCCTTCTTCGGTAATTTTACTAAAGCTTCCTTCATCTTTATGATTGTACTTTGGGTTTATTTTATAGGCTTCTAGTATTCCACTGACCAATTCGTCTAAATCACCAAAATCTTTAACCGCTTCTTCTTCGGTTTGACCATGTTTAACTTTCTCTTCGATGGTATCTTTATATTCACCAATAATATCTTGTCTTTCTTTATCATTTAAAATCGATAATTCTCTTTCTAATTTGTTTAAAAACTCCTCTTTATTCATTCTCATCACTCTCCTTAATAAAATTATTTACAGAATCACTAAATTCTCTCCAAACATCTTTTAATTCTTTAAGTCTTTTTTGACCTAAAACGGTGATTTTATAGTATTTTCTAGATGGTCCCTCTGTTGATTCTTGTAAGTATGTTTCAAAATAATTTTCATTAGTTAGTCTTTTAAGCAATGGATAAATGGTTCCTTCATTAACGTCGACAACTTTGGATACTTCTAAGACTAATTCATAACCGTACATATCACGTTTATTAACTGAAACTAAAACTATAAGTTCCAATACTCCTTTTTTAAATTGTGAATTCATAAATCACCTCTTCAATGACATTATATTCTAACTACTTGGTATTGTCAAGTACTAAATTATAAAAAGTAGTTAGATAATTGTCAACTGCGGTGAAAACAATTGAAAATATTTTTTAAATGTAGTATACTTATTTTGATAGGAGGCTAGAAAATGAACGATAGATATCCATATGGTTATGAATCTGCTGGCAGTCCAACTGGAGCTTATAATGGTGATTACCTATCACATGAAGATCAAGAGATAAAAACTAGTCAAAATTTAGAAACGATTGAAAGACTATTTGATGAATGGGATGACGAAGATAAAAGTACATCAGAAACATTTAGTTTAGATGATCAAAGTTTTGAAAGTAATCCTTTATCATATAATACAAATGAAAGTGTTACCCCTACCTCATCAGAAACTAGTTCATTTTATAATGAGCCTTCACACGATATGAAATATGAGAGTTCTACTGATCCGATGGATCAAACAAGAGAAATTGATAGTGTTGATTTAGCTGAGTTAAAGGCTTTACAAGAAGAACTACATAGATTATATGATGAGCCTGAACCAGAGCCTGTTCAAGATAATCCTAGTCAAACACAAAGTAAAGGAAAAGCATTAACTAAAGCCACTAAACAAGGAATTGCCTTTTCAAATGGTAGTTTAACAAGAACATTTTTAGATTGTGCGGTATTATGTTTTGTTACAGCTTCAATGGGATTTGCTTTTCTTATGAACATAATTAGTCATATATAAAAATAAAAATAGTTTAGCTATTTTTATTTTTTATAAACTCTCTGAGCATTTTTGTAAGTGCTCTTTTTTCTATTCTCGAAACATAACTTCTGGAAATACCGAGTTCTTTAGCAATTTCTTTTTGGGTAATTTCATCTTTACCATCTAAACCATATCTTTTAATAATTATATCTTTTTCTCGATCAGTTAAAATTTCAAAATATTTTTTTAATAATTTGACATTGTCTTTTATATGAATGTCTAAGGCAAAATCCGGTTTATCGGTTTTTAGTATGTCCAAGAAGGTAATAGCATTTCCTTCTTTATCAAAACCAATGGGCTCATCAATACTTATATTTTTATTATTTTTCTTATCAGATCTAAAAAACATTAATATTTCATTTTCAATACATCTCGCACAGTAAGTAGTAAGTCTAGTTTTATGTTTGAAAGAATAACTATCGACACCTTTTATTAAACCGATAGTTCCAATGCTTATTAAATCATCAGACATTTCTGAACCATGATCATATTTTTTTACAATATGTGCTACTAAACGTAAATTGTGCTCTATAAGTTTATTTCTGGCTTCTATATTCCCCATATTAGCTAATTTAATATATTTTTCTTCATCTTCTTTAGATAATGGATCTGGAAAAACATTATTAGAATAAGATGCTGTAAAAAGATAGAAATCTTTGAACAACTTTTTAAATAAATTAAACATTAAATCACACCTCTAGTTAAAATATATGTATTTTAACTAGTAAAATGCGAAAATGGAAAATTATGGACATGCAAAAAGGATGATTTTTTTATCATCCTTTTTGCTCTCTCAAATTAATTTTCTTCATTTACGATTTCATGACATCTTGGACATAGATGATCAGTTAAATCGATTTCATTAAAGTAATTCCAACATCTTTCGCATCTTTCACCTTCAAATTTTTGAACTTGAACTCCACAATATTCATATTTTGGAAGCTCTTCGGCAGTTAAAACGACATCAGATACAATAAATAATTGTTTTAATGTTGTTAAAATTGGTTTTAATGTTTCTTTATCTTCATCACGAAGTTTTAAAAATACTTTTGCTTCTAATGATTTACCAATAATCTTTTCATTTCTAGCTTCTTCTAAAGCTTTATAAACATCGTTTTTAATACCAAAGAATAGGTCAAAGATTTCTCTTAATTCGACTTCATTTTTATATGTTTTAGCTTCTGGGAAGTTTTCTAGATGAACACTTTTTTCTTTTTTACCTGGAAGTAATTTATATACTTCTTCACTTGTATAAGGTAAAATTGGCGCCATTAATTTAATTAATGAAGTTAAAATTTCATATAAAACGGTTTGAACGCTTCTTCTTTCATCGCTATCTGATTTTTCAATGTATAAGATATCTTTTGTAAAGTCTAAATAAAAGTTAGATAATGAATTGACATAATTATTGATAATTTTATAAATTTCATCATAATTATAATTATCATATTCTTTAATAACTTTTGTAATAATATCATTTAATTCGACAAGCATATATTGATCGGCTTGAGGTAATTTATCATAAGAGATTTTATCAGTATCTGGATTAAAATCAAATAAATTTCCAAGCATAAATCTATATGTGTTTCTAATTTTTCTATAAGATTCTTTAACTCCAGATAATAATTCATCACTGAATCTAACATCCTCAGTATAATCAACACTGGCAACCCAAAGTCTTAAGATGTCAGCTCCTTGTTTACTGACAACATCCATTGGTCTAACAATGTTTCCAATACTCTTACTCATTTTAAAGCCTTTACCATCTAAGACAAAGCCAGCAGATACTAATTCTTTATAAGGGCTATGACCGCTATAAGCCATGCTACAAATTAATGATGAGTTAAACCATCCACGATATTGATCTGAACCTTCTAGGTAAACATCGGCAGGATATGGTAATTTTCTTTCAAGTAAGGTTCCTGCCCACGATGTTCCTGAGTCAAACCAAACATCCATGATATCAGTTTCTTTAGTAAAGTTACCGTTTGGACTTGCAGGATTAGTATATCCTTTTGGAAGTAAATCTTTAGCATCTTTTTCAAACCAAATGTTTGAACCATATTTTCTAAACAATGAAGCAACATGCATCATAACATCATAATCAACGATTTCAGAGCCATCTTCATTATAGAAGATTGGAATTGGTACACCCCAAGCTCTTTGTCTTGAAATACACCAGTCTCCCCTATCTTTAATCATGTTATAAATTCTAGTTTTACCCCAATCAGTATGGAATTTAACGTTAGTATCTAATTCTTTTAAGATGTCATCTCTAATCTTATCAACGCTACAGAACCATTGTTTAGTAGCTCTAAAGATGATCGGTTTTTTAGTACGCCAGTCATGTGGATATGAGTGAGTAATATATTTTAATTTTAGTAGATAACCATTTTCTTCTAACCATTTTGGAATTTCTTTATTAGCATCATCGACAAATAAACCTTTAAACATTCCAGATTCTTCGGTTAAAATACCTTGGTCATTGACACCGTTAACCATACCTAAATTATATTTTTTACCAACATTAAAGTCATCTACACCATAGGCAGGAGCGGTATGAACTAACCCAGTTCCAGCATCTAAAGTTACATGATCAGCAGTAACAACTGGAGATGTTCTATCCATAAATGGATGTTTATAAATAACACCTTCTAAATCAGTACCTTTAAAGGTTGAAATTTTTTCATATTTATCAAAGCCGAACTCTTTCATCAAATCATCTAAAAGAATAGTTGCGACAATATAGTTATCATTTCCTACTTTTACTTTAGAGTATTCAAAGTCTGGTCCAACACATACTCCCATATTTCCAGGTAATGTCCATGGGGTTGTGGTCCAAATAACTAATTTATCTCCCTCATTTACAAAGTCATTACCACTAGTTACTGTAAATGCGACATAAATTGATGGATCAGTTTTATCCTTATATTCGATTTCAGCTTCAGCTAAAGCTGTTTCACTACTTGGTGACCAGTAAACAGGTTTTAATCCTTTAAAGATTAATCCCTTCTCTGCCATTTTAGCAAATACTTCAATTTGTCTAGCCTCATATTCAGGATTTAAAGTAATGTAAGGATGATCCCAATCAGCAATAACATTTAAGCGTTTGAAGTCTTCCATTTGAGTTTCTACTTGTTTTAAAGCGTATTTTTTACAATATTCTCTAAATTCAGCTACACTCATGCTTTTTCTATCAACACCGCTATTGGTAACAGCTTGTTCAATCGGAAGACCATGTGTATCCCATCCGGGAATATATTCAACGTAGTATCCTTCCATCATTTTAGAGCGGTTAATAAAATCTTTTAAGATCTTATTTAACGAATGACCCAAATGAATATTACCATTGGCATATGGTGGGCCATCGTGCAAGATAAATGGTTTGTTGTTTTTATTTTTATTTTTGATTAAATTATATAAATCCATTTCGTCCCATTCGGTGCGTTGTTTTACTTCGTTTTCAGCTAAGTTGCCCCTCATTTTAAATTCTGTTTTTGGCATTAATAATGTATCTTTATAATCCATAAATTACATCTCCTTATTTTATAAATTATTATTTAACTCCCTTTTTCAATCCTTTACTACCATTATATTCACTTAAAATATTAGAGGTAAAACTTGATGTCTTACGTATTTCATTTTTATAGTCTTTGATAGCAGATTTAATCAATTCATCTGTTAGGGTTTTATAATTTTTACCTTTAGGTTCATACAAGTAGAATGCGAGAGAACCTGGAATAGTATTTGGTTCATTGACATATATTTCATTTGTTTCTTTATTTACTAAATAATCTATACGGCAAACGCCTTTTAAATTTAAAGTTCTAAATACTTGTTTTGATATTTCATATATTTTATTTGTCATCTCTTCTGGAATATTTGCTGGTACTTCAAATTCACTTGTAGACATTGAATTTGGCGCTTTTGAACCTTTCATACCTTTCTTACCACCACCTAGATATTTATCTTCGAAGGTTAAAAGTTCATGCTTCATTTTCATTTCAGCGACTAAACTTGTTTCAGAATATTCATAGTTACCGCAAACGGCACAGTTTAATTCTAATAAATTAGGTACCATTTCTTCAACAACTATTTTCTTTTCATATTCCAAAGCTTCATCAATGGCTTTTTGTAATTCGGTATTATTATGAGCAACCCCAATACCAATGGTACTACCTAAATTAGCCGGTTTAACAATGACTGGATAGCCTAAAGTTTCCACTTTATTTAATATTTCATCTTTATTCATACCATATTCATAATCATAGAACCAAACATATTTAGGTGTTTTAATGTTATTAGCTTCTAACACTTGTTTTAAAACTACTTTATCTTGACCTAAAGCGGCACCTAATACTGATGGTCCAACTACTGGAAGGCCTAAGGTTTCTAAAAAGCCAGCTAGAGAACCGTCTTCAACTCCTTTACCATGGACAATTGGAAAAGCAACATCAATTGTATTAACGTTTCTTCCAAAGATTCCTTTAACTTTTTGAAGAACAATATCCTTATCTTTGCGGCATATAGTTACTTCTTTGACAAATTTTTTCATGTTATCAAAATATTTGAAAGTATCCATATCTCTTAAAGCGGCACCGGTATAAAAGTGACGATCTTTACTAATATAAATAGGTACTATTTCATATTTTTCTTCATCAATATTTTCCATTGCTTGTAAGGCAGAGATTATACTTACTTCGTGTTCGACTGTATCTCCTCCAAAAATAACTCCAACTTTTATCATTATAAATCACTCCTTTATTTTTCATTAAATATATCTGGTAAATCATTTTCCAAAAGTACGTAAGTTTCATTTTCTTTTAAGCTTTGTACTAGTGGGAAGGCTTTTAAAACATCATTTATTATATGAATTTTCTTTTCATCATAACCTTTTTCTTTTAAGCCATCTTGAATTGGTTTAGTTTTTTCAGCGCCAACCAATATAACTTCATCGGCACAGTCAGCTATTTGCATACCGAATTCTTTGTTTTTTTCATATTCAGCGTCACCTAGTTCAATCATTCCTGGAGTTACCACAATATGTTTTCCAGGCATTAATTTTAAAACGTCTAAAGCCATTTTAGCCCCGGTTGGGTTTGAATTATAAGCATCATCGATAAACGTGATATCGCCATTAGATTTTAACTCTAAACGGTGTTCAACTGGTTTTACTTTTGAAACTCCGGCTTGAAGTTGCTCGATGGTCATGCCAAATTCTTGACCCAAGGCAATACCAGCCAAAATATTATAGACATTAGCATATCCTAATAACTTAGTTTCAAATGGATATGGTTTATCATCACCTTTAAAATAACAATCAAATTTAGTTCCTTTAGGACTTAAGGTAATGTTTTTAGCTCGGACATCGACATCTTCACTATCGATACCTATCCATTTTATTTTACAGTTATTTTTAATCTTATAACTTCTCTGCCATTCATCATCACCATTTAAAATTCCGATACCATCACTAGGTAATGATTCTATTAATTCAAATTTAGTCTTTTGAATATTTTCTCTTGAACCAAAGGTGGCCAAATGAGCAACACCAATTCTTGTAATAATACCATATTTTGGATGAACTAAATCACAAAGTTCTTTAATGTCCCCTTCTTGACAAGCTCCCATTTCAGCGATAAAGATATCGGTAAATTTATCTAAGTGGTTATTAATTGTAATCATCAAGCCAAACGGGGTATTGAAATTTTTAGGGGTTGGCATTGAATTATATTTAATATTTAAAATATCATTTAAAATGTTTTTACTACTTGTTTTACCATAACTTCCAGTAATACCAATTACTTTTAATGTTTTCATGCTTTTGATTTTATTAATAGCTTTTCTTTTAAAGTAATATCCAACAAAGCTTTCAACCGGCGTATTAATTAATAAAGCAATTAATATATATAAGTTATTTAAATAAGCAAAAAGTCCTAATATTAAGTAACAATAAACTAAATTAGTTTCGTTAACAAAGAAGCACATAATTATTATTGGAAGTAATAAAACAATTGTATTTGTGACAATTAATCTTTTTACTCTAGCGGTGTATTTAAGGGGTAATTTATTTTGTCCTTGTTTTCTTTCTAAAATAAGGTTAGCTGTCAAAATTAAATATAAAGCATTAAAGCAGACAATTAATAAGGTTAGATTATTAAAGAAAATAAAAATGGCTAGCAAAATAAACAATATACTATAATTTTTAAAGGCTTTAGCTGGGTTTCTTTTAAGCCATTTTAAATATGTTTTTTTGCGGTTGTATTTATTTTGCTGAAGCATATGTATAGAATTACCGCTTTTTAAGAAAACATAAATGAAATAAATAATAACGGAAATTAGAAATTCTTTTGCCATATTATTTCTCCTTTATAAAGTTTTTAATGATACGATTAGTCTGACCTATTCTTTCTAAATAGGCGTAATGTGTACAACCATCATACTGAATAACCGCTGCATCGGGAATTAATGATTCTAACTCGTAAGCATCAGCAATTGGAACAGCCCCATCATTAGAGCCCCATATAATTATAGTTGGGCATTTAATTTTCTTAACGTTTTCAGTTATATCTGTATTAACATGTCTAACTAATATGTCCCGCATCATTGGGCTAGCATTCCTATAATCAGTAGATCCCATATGTTTTTTCATGGTTTCAGCTAATTTATTTAATCCCGGTAAAGTTTTTAGTTTCTTTAAAGTTTTTACTTTTAAACTATTTGGATTTTTCTTAACTTTAAATGGGCTACCAAATAAGATTAGTTTTTTTACTGGATACATACTTGCATATAATAAGCTTAATTTACCACCAAAAGAATGACCAATTAAAATAGGATTTTGAACATTTAAATTATTTAATAGTTCATGAATCATATCGACAAAATCATTTAAATTCCATATTTCTTTGGGCTCTTCGCTTTTACCGTGACCAGGCAGGTCGACAATAATTACATCATTATCAATTAAGCTATCACCAACGGGTTTCATCATTTCAATATTCTGTCCCCATCCATGTAATAAGACAACGGTTTGATTATTTATATTACCATATCTAACATAATTTATATCAATATTTCTATATTTAAACATTTCATTCACCTACTTTTAATTATAACATACAACTATTTTTCAGACAATAAAAAACGCCCTTATACTAAGGACGAGTTTACCCGCGGTACCACCTTATTTTACTTCAAAGTACACTTGATAACTATAACGCGTTACCGTTCTTATTTACTTTTATTCAAAAAGAAACATCAAGAGTGATCCATATATTAATTAGCTGTTAGTTTTCACCGAATTACTAACTCTCTTTGAAACTAAGTTTAATATACCGTCTCTATCTTCTGCATTTATATATCTAGTTTATCCATATCGTCGATAATTTCAAGTTGAGATTCGACAATATTTTTAAGACGACGTTTTAAAACATTAATATTTCTTTTCATCATATCTGCATCATTTTC